>WTAT01000436.1 GCA_013139415.1 Desulforhopalus sp. | reverse complement strand
TAAAATATGAAAAACAATATTTCTTATTGTCAATATATTTCTCGTAACACTTGACTCCGGTTCAAGATACACCGTTAAGATTGGAAGATCCAATCTTAACAATTTGCTACTGACCATATATTACGTACTATTTTATGTCAGCCTGTGGAGAGACAGGAACCCGCCTAAGACCTACGTCAAGCGGGAAGGAGATTTTTTGCCCACTCCGGTAAAGGATTTTCTTTTATTTCATAGTGACCAGACTTCATCACAATAATTTGTCGAAAAGGATCGTCCTTAGAGGAATTATCTAAGATTCTCGCTTCATCGACTAAAGATAAAGCCGTTTTAATGTGCTCCATAGTTCTAGGTATTCGAGAATGAATCTTTTCAGTTGGGACGCTATGCCCCCCCTCTGAGACACGCTGTTTGACCCTGGCCTCATTCAGGCTTGAATCAAATAAATGAATATACACAAGAATAACCTTATAGCCATAAGCCTTTGCCTGGGCAACGAAGTCAATCTTTGATTCATGAGAGAAAACCGTTTCAAAACAAAAAGAAACACCTTGTGTGATCAATTCTTCTCTGATTCGAGCGGCCAGGATAGCAGCATGATAGCTTAGTTCCTGCAGATTCTCTGAACCAATTTCTTTAGCTATTAAATCTGCATTCACAAATTTGATGCCGTATTTGGCAAGATACAAATTGTAGAATGTAGATTTCCCAGCACCATTCCCGCCAGCCAATACCCAAATTTGTCTTGGATTAGCCATTATAGTGTTCTAAAATTACCGTTTTTGAACGAGCCAGTTTTCCTTTCTCCTGTGATAGAATTCACCTTATCAAGGTAACCAGGATGTTTAACGCTGGCTTCATAGTATACCTTGGCAGCCGTCACATTTTCAGCGAGAAGTCCTTTCGCCCTATCGTTTTCGAGATCACTAAATATAGCGTCTGAGTCAACAGGAATGGATTGAGCAGTTGGGATTACCTCTAATTTTAACGCTTTTAAACCTTGAGACACGGCATAAGCATCTGCAATATTAAGTTTAGATGAAATGACCTTACCTAGCTTTGCCCAGTACTCAAGCTGTTTGGCCTTAGACCTGTTTTGAATTTTGGCCTCACGCTCCGCTTGAAGCGCCAGGTCTTGGTCTATCCTAAAAGAGACAGTGGTCATCATAACCTCCTATAGTTGACTTACTTATCCATGACGCATGGTGCGTCAATTTGATGCATTATACCACAAAGATATTGTTGATTGAAGGTGATGTCAACTTAATTTTAGAGTATGAATTTCGGAAAAGCTGAAAGCATAGTAGCCTGGGACACTCAAAACCGGAAGAAATGTCCATGAAAAGCGCAAGAGCCCAATATTGCCTGTCCTTCGCAATTATTCTTCCGGGAGACGGCCCCAATTTGCATATGTCGATCGACTGGTGTGGGTTGTCTTGTCAACGGTCTGGCCCCGCTGTGGCCGGAAGCGCTGGAGATCGTGAACGTAGATACCGGCAAGCGCTGGCGCCGACAGGGCTTTCGACACTGTCTACTGGGAAAAAGTCGGCGACGTCGGCCGGGACGTCCTGCCATTGAGCCGGAGATCCAAAGCCTTATCCGACGCATGAGCCGGTAAAATGGACTCTGGGGCGCGCCCCGAATCCACGGCGAGCTTCTGAAACTTGGCGTGGATGTCTGCCAGACCACGGTCGCAAAAAACATGGTCCGCCGTGTTGGCCGCGTGACAATGGCAACAGATAGAATTTCTGGAAGCTACAGATGTCAGCTTTACAACTTAACCAAGAAGAAAATAGTGTTTTAGGGTAAGGCGTACACTTGTGTAACACAGTGATAACACAATACAATCAATGCGCATTTTTGATAACTAGTGTTCCGTCAATCTTGAAGTGTCGTATTCGTGTTATCCCGAGGCTGAAGAAAATCTCTAAGCCTTTTCTGAGAAACTGGATTCCCGCCTGCGCGGGAATGACGGCCGGGTAAACGTCATTTTGGGATTGACACAACACTAGGAAACTCGGGCTAGAAGAGTTGCACCCGAATTGCACGCCTTTGTTTCCAGTAAATTTATTGAAATATTAATTGGAGTGCCACTCTGTTCCATTGATTTCTTGTCAGGCATTGTCATAAAATTAAGAAAGATCGATAGAGGATAAACTGTCACAAGATAAAGCCAAACCTGTCAGAAGGCAGGGACGGAAAGCTACGGATCTCCACAGATAGCCGGGCTGCCTTGAAAAGAGGTAGTCCGGCTATTTTTATTTCGGATCAGTGGGTTGATTATGGGGTTCGAAGTCCAATGTTATGGAAACTGAACGTTAATCCGTAATCATATAATGTTACGGAAAAAGGTACTTTCAGTAGAAAGGGAATAACGGGCTGAATTATGAATGGACAAGAAATACACGCAGTAACTGGGGCCTTTGGCTATTCGGGGAAGTATATCGCCCAACGATTGCTGAATGAAGGACATCGTGTCATCACACTCACAAATTCTCTTCACCGTCAAAATCCTTTCAGGGAAAAAATAAAGGCCTTTCCATTTAACTTCGATAATCCGGAAGAGCTGACAGAGTCCCTCAGGGGAGTTTCTGTTCTCTATAATACCTATTGGGTGCGGTTTAATTGTAAGCAATTTAGCTTAGCTGAGGCACTAAAAAATACACAGACCATGTTTAGATGTGCCAAGGAGGCAGGGGTCGAAAGAATTGTCCATATAAGTATCCTGAACCCAGAGGCGAAACCGGAATTGGAATATTTCAGATGCAAGGCCGAGCTTGAAAAAAGATTAAAATCATCGGGAATTTCATATGCCATCTTGCGGCCGGCAGTGCTGTTTGGGAAAGAGGATATTCTCATCAATAATATTGCCTGGTTTCTCCGCCGTTTTCCTTTCTTTATGCTGTTTGGTAAAGGCGACTATGGAATTCAGCCGATTTATGTTGACGATCTGGCAGAAATTGCCGTCGTACAGGGTGCCTTAAGAGAAAATAGTATTATTAATGTTATTGGTCCTGAGTCCTTTTCGTACCTGGAATTAGTTGAAAAAATAGGAGAAATAATAGGCAAGAAGAAAAGGATTATCCAGATTTCCCCAGAGGTGGGCTATTTTGCGTCTTACATAATCGGCCAATTGGTTGACGATATAATAGTCACGCGGGGTGAGATTGCTGGTCTCATGGCTGGCACGCTGGCGGTGAATGATTCACCCGCAGGACATACCAGGTTAACTGACTGGCTTAGGCAGCATGCGGAGACGATAGGCAAAAGATACACGAGTGAGATGGCCAGAAGAAAAGACAGGTTAACCAGTTATAGGTCCAACTGACTTTTGTCTTGATATTAGTGACAATACTCGACCCCAAAGTTCACGGGCCATCTTAATTTTTTGGGTTCAAGCTACATTTCAGATTATGGGTTTCTGCCAGCAATCGACAAAAAAGGAAGAAGATTTAAGCACTATAGCAGATGAGCTGCCAGTCGACATCACCATGTTGCGCTAAACCGAAGTGCTTCAGAAAAGGCGGGCATCTCCCCAGAGCGGATAAGATCCGCTCTGGGGTATACTAATTGCGCGTCCTTTTGATGTGGTGCTGTGAATCCTTATAATTCAGGAGGGATAAAACTCACGGTGAGGCGTTCAAGCTTGCTTTCAAGTTGCCTGTAGCTGATATTGGGTGATGTATCGAGCATTATCTTTGATGCCTTCACCTGATCTGTGTCTTTATATTTATCTGAGAGGTAAATAATTTCCTCAATACCTGCCTGGATTATCACCTTTGTGCATTCGTTGCACGGAAAGAGCCCGACATAGATTCGGCAGTTTCTGAGATCGGTGGAAATTGAGTTTAAAACAGCATTAAGCTCAGCATGGCAAACATAAGGATATTTTGTGTCGAGGTATTGTCCCTGTCGTTCCCAGGGCAGCACATCATCTGAACATCCCAAAGGAAAACCATTGTAGCCGACGCCAACAATTTTGTTTTGATCGTTTGCAACGCAGGCCCCTACCTGGGTATTTGGATCTTTGCTTCTCTGGGCGGAGAGAAGGGCAACAGCCATGAAATACTCATCCCAGGACAGGTAGTTTTTTCGTTTCATATCCTCTAACCTTGCTGATTGCGCTTGTGGGTCCTTCTCTTTTGCCGCCAGGTATTCACGCCGCAAACCGTATCGGTAAACTGTTTAATAGCCTGGACGTACAAGTCTCCACCTGTGTGCCCCACTGTGTGATGTTCAGCTCCGGGAATGACAAAGAACTGCTTGGTTCTTGCTCCGCTTGAGGCTTGAAGTTTTTCTGCTTCAGCAATAGCCACCAGCCGATCCCTGGCTCCATGAAAAATCAGTGTTGGGTTTTTTATTTTTTCAATCTTTTCTATATTATTAAATCCTTCTTCTTCCGAAATACCAGCATGTCCTAAGCTTGCGCCCATTGCCTCCAAAAAGGCTGTGGTATCGCATATGCCACTTTCTATGATCAAGCCTTTAATCGACTCACCATTTTTATAAACAGTGTCTATAGCACATATGGAACCGAGGGACTGACCCATCACAAAAAGATGGCCGGTACAACCTTTGTCTCTCAGCCAGTCGACAGCAAGCTGAAATAGTTTTTCGGAATCTGCATACATAGCTCCAACAGAGGGAGTGCCACTGTTTTTTCCGCAACCACGATACGAGGCGAGAAATACATTCATACCTTGTTTGAGGTATTTTGTTGCGACCGTATCAAACGAATCAGTGGACACATCTGTTGCAGGATAGAGGAAAAGTACAGGTGCTTCCAGATCTTTAAAATAATACCTGCAGTTCAAAATGACCCTTGAGTCAGCCTCAAAGATAACATCTTCTGCATTTTCTGGGCAAGGGGAGGCTGCGTTACTTTGAGAAGGGAAAAGCAGCGAGATTACTTCGGGTTGATCGATTTTACTGTATGGGATCATTGGTATATAGAATATTGGTATATAGAATGAGAAAAATGAGTTGAATAGAAATCAGGAAAATACGGTGGAAAACGCTTTATACTAAAGGATCTTTATACAAAAAGCTACTCGTTGTATGAATAAAGTAAGCGATATAAAGAGTTTTATGCTTACGCTGGCAGGAAAGTCGGGATAATTTGATCACAGCACACAAAAAAAACGGATGTCAGAATATTCCTGACACCCGTTTTTTATATTTGTGGGGTGAGCGAGGGGACTTGAACCCCCAACCTCCTGGGTCACAACCAGGTGCTCCAACCAATTGAGCTACGCCCACCACAAAAGTCGTTGTACTGAAAAACCAGTTTTTTATACTCGTTCAGCTTTGGTTTTGCAAGAGTAAAATCATCACAGGTTTTCTTTACAGTGCATACATTTTTTTGCATGTGCCTTGACGATCTCCGAACAATGCGAGCATTCTTTCTTGAAATTACTTTTAAGCACCTCAGATATCGCCAGGTTTACCTTTTGCTCAATGGCTGGATCCCTGAATTTATGATTTCTCAGCGGATCGATACAGGCAAGATCGTTAAATTCTGCGAGATACCCTAAGGCAGTAATACGGGATTTTTTTACCGCGCCTTCATCAAGTAACAGGGTCATGACCGGCTCAAGATTATTGTCAGCGACACAACTCTCCAGCTGTTTGGTGGCTTCTTTTTCCAGACGATATCGTTCGTTCTGATTCAGCAGTTGTTCTTTGTCGATGAGGGAAGCCTTGAATGCATCGGCGTTACCAACCATCATACAATTTCCCTCGGGGCTCCCCGGCAGCTCCATGTATCTGTATGAAGCATGGTGGCCATATTGGGTTTCGATCTTATCCCAACCATTTAAAAACAGGGAACAGCTATCATTTAAACATATAAACAGGACATCTGACCCCCAACCAAGCCCGTCTCCAACATGAATCGGCGGTGCTTCACACAAAGACAAGGTTTGCTTGCAATGGGGGCAGGTTTTCACCTCGTCCAAAAAACTCAAATCTTGCAACATAGAACAGCTCCTTCAAGAAAAATTAAAAACCACCCGTTAACAGATCCTTAATGTACACTGTAACTGACGGTATTGAAATTAAAACAATACATGAGCCCGTTGATTTACGGCCTTTGCGCCCGATCCCCGCGTTATGTGAAAAAAATAATCCTCGAAATATCAAATATATGTCTCCGATTATTTTTTTCACATGCCTTGATATCAAACGAAAATGCTCATAAATCAACAGACTCATACATAAGACCAAAGAACAAAATGACCAGACAAAATGATGACCAAAGAATGAGGCCACTGTCGAATGAGGCCACTGTTAAGCGATTTTCATGCTTGGCCGACTCATCACTTCATCCACGGCTTTCGCCTGTTTCATTTGGGACTGAAGAAAAGCCTGCGGCATGGTCGCTTTATTGCTATCCATTATATCTGAAAGTTCTGCTATTTTGCCCTGTTCAGCCAGGTCAATCAGTTTAAAAATGTTTTCGGCAAAACTACGAACAATTTTCCTGCCATCACCAGCTGTTGCCATTATTTCCGCATAGGTACGCGGATTCTGATTGTGAATCCGGGCCATTGCCAGAATGCCATAGAGGGAGGTCAGGGTAGAATGGCTGTTGATGTCGTCGCAATCAATCTGGTGATCTTTCAGGGTCATGGCCAGTGCGACCGATACTGTTGTCGGAAGCTTCTGACTAACACCCATAAGTAAATCGTGTTTCTGGGCACTGTCGTGGTTAATCTCTGCACCATGTTTATACAAAAAAGCTTCAAACTCGCTGCAAAAGCTACCGCTCCTGTGAGTGCGAACAACAGCAGCGTTTTTGTCTTTCATGGTAAGTGCCTGTGGTCCCCAGAGATTGTGAACAAACATCACTTCAACCCCCTGACTTGTCGATTCAAGGGCTGTTGCAATTGTATTCTCGGATTCCCCGGCCAGAATAATCAAAGACTGACCATCTTTTAGCAGGGGGCCATAGGTCCTGATGATCTGAGCAGTTACCGAAATAGGCACGCATACCAGAACCACATCCACCTTTTTGATCATCGATTCAGAGGTGAGCTGCGTCTCGCGACCGGTAATATATGTCTTATACCCTTCGTTTTCCAATCGATCGGCAAACCATTTACTCATGTCACCACTGCCGATAAATCCAAACGATTTGATCTTTTTAACCCGCATATCGACGCGAGGAAAAGATCCCAAAACCTTGAGGGCGTCCTCTTCCTGAATGACGACCGCCTCTATTGTATCGAGGGCATTTCTCAAAAGAGGAGTTTCGATATGACCCTCAACCTCGACATATATGCGCAGTTTCTGAGTCTGAACATCATTTTCCGACTGCAGATCCAGAATATTTATACCTCGCCGGGTAAATTCGCCCAAAATATCGGCCAGCATCCCAACCCGGTCTCTCAGCGGACGGGTAATAATGGCAGTAGCATCATAACCAGAGACAGCAGCAGGTTCTTTGCCAATTATGGAAAACCTTGTGCGATTATGAGATACCACTTCACGGGCCAAAAGCTTAAGACCGTGTTTCTTGACCAGCGCTTCCGATTCAATTACCGCGTACTCCTGTTTATTTTCATGACATATCTCAGCCATAGCCTTTTCAATGTCATGCACAGCCATGAGGGTCGCGTCAGGGTAATTTTCTTCGATAAATTCGTCGCATTGTCGGAATACCGAACTTCTGCCGACAATTGTGGTAATAGTGTGTTCACCTTTTTCAGGATGAGGAAGGGCTCCTAAAGAGAGATGAATCGGCAGCACCACATTATCTATCCAATAGCCTTGTTCCATCTTAGCCATCAACCTGAAATACTCTTTAACCTCGCCCTCACGCGTGTTATACACTGGTATGAGTGCGTACTGAACTCTGCCCTCTCTGAATGCGGTGAGAACATCGGCGATCCGATTAAAAACAAACATCTCTGCATTGGGGGAATACTGACAGGAAGCCTGGTAGCTGTCTGAACCAACAGGCCCTAAAGTGGCAATGGAAGGCATGACTATTTATGTTTGATGATTATTAAACCCCGATAAACAGGATATTTTTTATATCCCCTTTTCTGTGGAAGGGGGATGAGTACCCTCATGAAACTCTTGTTTAAATAACGTAACTGATCAGGTCTTTGCAAGAAACCTAAAAATACCGAGAACTCTAACTGCTGAACAGTTACTAAATAACAAGAAAATAGTTTCTAAGGTACTGTAAAGGAGACCACCTGGTGCTACAAAAAAATGATGCGCTCAGCAAAATATACATTCTCCGCTTTTTAAGCAACATTTATAACCGTACCTCTTTTGGTACACCGGCCCTGTGCTCTCTATGATTCCCGACGTAACCGAATATTTATCATCTCTTAAAAGTTCAGCTAAGTTTGGCCCTCAGGTTGTATATCATCGAGATTTCACCGCAGTAGATGCTCAATACGCTCCTGATTTCCCGCCCCTGGATCCAACTCTTCAGGCGAGCTTGAAGCAGGCAGGAATCTCAAGGTTATATTGTCATCAGCATCAGGCCATCTGCTCTGTCCTCGCAGGCAAAGATATTCTTGTAGCGACTCCCACAGCGTCCGGCAAAAGTATGGTGTATAACTTACCGGTATTAAGTGATCTGCTTCGGGATGACCCCGGGCACTCTCTCTACATTTTTCCATTGAAGGCCCTGGCGCAGGACCAGCATAATGTCCTGGAAACATTATTTCAAAAACTGCCGGATGAGATTCAAAAAAAGCATCAACAAATTTCTGCTCTTTTTGATGGAGATACCAGCAGTTACCGTCGACGAAAAATCCGTGAAACCCCGCCCCCAGTACTCCTTACCAACCCTGAAATGATTCACCTGTCAATTTTACCCTATCATAAGAACTGGACTGAATTTTTCAGCGGACTGCGATATGTCGTCATTGATGAGGTGCACAGCTATCGGGGGGTGCTTGGCAGTCATATGGCCTGGGTCCTGCGCCGTCTGCAGAGGATTGCTGCTTTATATGGTGCGAACCCTACCTTTATTCTCCTTTCAGCGACAATCGGCAACCCCAGGGAATTAGGCGAACTTCTTCTGGGGAGGCAAGTTGAGGTCATTACCGAATCCGGGGCACCCCAGGCAGAGAAAAATATGCTGTTTATTAATCCCTGGGACAGTGCCGCCTATACAGCAAGCCAGCTGCTGGAGGCTGCAGTTAAACGGGGGCTGCGGACAATTGTATATACTCAATCCAGAAAAATGACCGAGCTGATTAATCTCTGGACCGCACCTCGACTTGGACAACTCTCGGAAAAGCTCAGTGCCTATCGCGCAGGTTTTTTGCCGGAGGAACGCCGGGAAATTGAGCAACAACTCTTCTCTGGTGAATTACTAGGGGTGATTTCAACCTCGGCGCTGGAACTTGGGATTGACATCGGGGATTTGGACCTCTGCATTTTAGTTGGATATCCTGGTTCAATCATGGCCACTTGGCAGCGGGGAGGGCGGGTTGGCCGGGGGTTGCGACAATCAGCGATTATTTTGATCGCTCAGGAGGACGCCCTGGATCAATACTTTATGAGGCAACCGGAGGATTTCTTTTCCAGGTCTCTGGAGTCTGCAGTGCTTAATCCGGAAAACGATACTATCATGGACCAGCATCTCCTCTGTTGTGCTGCGGAAAGCCTATTGCTAAAAGACGAAAACATACTGAACAATAGTCTCATAAAAGAAAGAGTTAATGTGTTGTCTAGGAAAGGTTCGCTACTGGAAACTTCGACAGGAGGAAAATGGATTTCTGCAAGAAAATACCCACAGAGGCACATTAGTCTTCGGGGGGGCGGCAGGCAAATGTCGATCATTGACATGGAAAACGGAGAAATAGTTGGGGAGATTGATACAGCACGAGGGATGAAAGAGTGTCATCCCGGAGCTGTTTATATCCATCGTGCAACGACCTGGCTTGTCGATACCTTCGATCTTTTGGCTAGTGAAGTTATCGTCCATAAAGAAACACCGAAATTCTTTACCAGGCCGATGACTGAGAAACGAACGGAAATTCTTGAAGTACTCAAACGAAAAAACAGTTTTGGGGTACAGGTATCTTTTGGCAGGGTGAGGGTAACGGAAAAAGTAACCGGCTACCAAAAGAGGCACAGTGTTACCCAGAAAATGATTTCAACGACATCTCTGGACTTACCAGAGCAAATCATAGAAACCGAAAGCATATGGCTAGACATTCCCCAAGCTACAGTAAGTTTTCTTGAACAGGAAAAATACCATTTCATGGGGGCTATTCATGCCATGGAACATGCAATGATTGCACTTTTTCCTTTACTGGTTCTCTGTGACAGAAATGATATTGGCGGAATTTCCTGTCCATTGCATGAACAGACGGAAATGGCTTCGATCTTTGTTTATGATGGCTATCCGGGTGGAGTCGGTCTGGCAAAGGAGGCGTTTAGGAGAATGGATAGTTTACTGACGCAAACTGAGGCAACCATAGCCTCATGCGGCTGTAATACCGGGTGTCCTTCATGTGTTCACTCACCAAAATGCGGTTCTGGCAATCGACCGATTGACAAAAAAGCCTGCCTCTTTCTCCTTGCTGAAATCCTCAAGGAAAGATCAGGGAAAAGTGACGATATAGAATCTGTACCAGGCGGTAATCCATTGCAGGTGAATCTTGAGCACACTCAGAAAGATTCCGCACCGCAGCGAAAGGGACTTGATGCTTTACCGGCAAAGTTCGGGGTGTTTGACCTGGAAACAATCCGGTCCGCAGAAGAGGTCGGGGGGTGGGGAAATATTCACAAAATGGGCGTTTCGGTAGCAGTGGTTTACGATTCGGAATTAAATGATTTTGTAACTTATCTCGAACATGAAGTGGAGAAACTGGTCGCCCACCTGGTAAGCTTTGATCTCGTTGTGGGATTTAACAACAAACGATTTGACAACAGAGTGTTGTCAGCCTATTCGGAGATGAATCTCTCCCAACTCCCGACGCTCGACCTGCTCGAAGAGGTTCACAGCTACCTGGGATACAGGTTGAGCCTCAACCGGCTTGCCGAACAAACACTCGGCACAAAAAAAACGGCAGATGGACTACAGGCACTTGCATGGTATAAAGAGGGAAGAATCGACCTGATACAACACTATTGCAGAAAGGATGTGGAGATTACCAGGGATATTCTCTATTACGCATTAGAGCAAGGGTTTCTGCTGTTTGCCAACAAAGCCAAGCAGATAGTGAGACTTCCCCTCGCTCTTGATGCTGCAATAGAGAAAATTTTGGAAAATAACAGATCGACTTGATGGTACTTTGAAAAATTAGATTGTTCGATCAAGATCAAGACATGGTTAAAATTTTAACCATAACGTAGAGATTGGAAGAAAAAGCAATTTTTCAAGGTAGCCTTGATTATTATGGCCAAAGCAAAGGATTGTAAACCCATCCGGTCGTCCCGCTACTGTGGCGTACCTTGGTCCACTTACCTTCCTGCGACATCCGAATAAGCACCACACCTCGCTCAACATCAGCCACAATAGAATTTTTGGTTGATGGACCAGATCGCATGTTGATGCTTTTCTTAGCGTTGACAATGACAGAATCGGCTTTTTTCACAATGCTCTTGTGGACCCAGCCGGAATCCTTTTCAAAATCAGTGACCTTGTACCATTCACCCTGTTTTTTTACGATTTTGAGTGGGTATCCCTTGAATAGTTCCATGGAGGCGGGGTAGTTGGTACCCGGACCGGTCCTGACGTTGGCATTGTCGGTTGTTATTGACAAATAATCCGCAGCAAAGCCTGAAGAGGCGGCAAGGAGGTAGCTGCATCCAAGAACAAAGAGTATTTTTGTTAGTTTTTTCATGTGTACGGGCAATGTGTTTTTTCTGTTTTTATCTAAATGAAAGAGCATGTTACATACTCAAGCCTCTAACTAACCTTTTTTATAGCATTATTAACCGATCAAGTCAAACAACATATCCAGGCCAAACTGACAGTTTACTGGAAGAGTAGCCTGGTTTGCTTTCTTTCCATCTTTACCACCGCTCCAAGAGGAAAGGTGAGGTTGCAGGCACAGTGTCCTGACGGGAAATTCCCCCAGATTGGTGTCTGACGATCGGGACACAGCTCCAAAACCCTATTCCAAACCGTTTCCCGATAACGAAGCTTTTCTGTTGTATTCCGGCTTGTTGACATCGAAAAATCACCTAGAACCAGTCCGGCAATATTGTCCAATTTACCTGCCAGTTTTAACTGAGTTAACATACGGTCGATCCTGTAGGCCGGTTCGTTTATATCTTCCAAGAAAACAATTTTACTATTCCATGAAAAATCATAACAGGTGCCTAAAAGTGTAACCAGACTAGCAAGATTTCCACCTATTAGCGGTGCAGAAATATCCGGCCCATCGCGTAAAACTTCAATTTTTTTTGAATCAATGCTGTACTTTTTATTGTTTACCAGACAATCATAAAGACTTACCAGAGTTTCCTCTGTTGCAATACCGAGTGAGGTTACAACGGGTCCGTGCAAGGAGACCAGGCCGGTTTTCTCATATAAATAGTTCTGGAGTATTGTTATGTCGGAAAAGCCCACCAGGATTTTCGGATTGCGGGACACCAGCGCAATATCAATTTTATCCAGCATCCTGAGACATCCATACCCGCCCCGCATAGAAATGAGACCTTTGATCTCTTCATCCTTAAACAGGCGATTAAATTCATACCCACGATTATCATCACTGTCGGCAAGATATTCCGGTCCAGGCCAGAGGTTCCGCGGGAATTTCACCCGAAAACCCATTTCTTGAAGAATCCCAATCCCTCGCATGAAACGTGTCTTATCCTGCAATTGTCCTGCAGGAGCAACGACACCTATGGTGTCACCTTTTTTCAGTGGAGCAGGGTAAAGAGGGAGGGTCATCGCTGTACAATCCGGTTATATATTATTTGTAACCCGTGCAAAGTCAACATAGGTTCGACCAGATCTATTGAAGTCGCATAGGGGGCTATTAAATTTGCCATGCCACCTGTGGCTACAACCTTGAACTCTTCCTCGGGCGCTGTAGCCATTTCATTTCTGATGCCCTGCACTAAACCATCAATCATGCCGCCATACCCATAAAGGATACCACTTTTCATCGCCTGCACTGTTGATTTTCCTATGATAGAAGGGGGCGGATCCGAGATGTCAATTTGAGGCAATTGGGCTGTTTTAGTAGCAAGTGCCTCAAGTGAAATTGCAATTCCGGGGAGGATTGCGCCGCCTAAATATTCACATTTTTCAGTCAAACAATCAAAGGTAATAGCCGTACCGAAATCTATAACTATCTGTTTGCATTTATTGAGATTCCAAGCGGCAATACCGTTTACCAGCCGATCAGCACCTACCTCAACCGGATTGTCGAGCAATACACTAATCAGATCCTTGATTTTATCCACTTTGACAACAAAAATATCATGTTCAAGATGGGAGGAAAAATGTTTTTTACAACAGGTAACCCAGGCCGATTGCAAAATGGGCACCACACTTGCTATAACAATACCTTTGATTTTTTCTTTTTTTATACCGGCCATTGCGAACAATGTTTGATAACGAATTGCCAGTTCATCGGCAGTACTCTTAGCGTTGGAGTTTAAGCGCCACTGGCAAATGAGTTCATTGTTTTCATACATACCCGTAACTGTGTGTGAGTTGCCGATATCAACCAGTAAAAACATAGTGCATCCTTTTGATAAATGTAAAATTCTCGGTTAATAGTCTTGATAAACTTGTAGAAACATGAAAAAACTGGATGGCTAAATAAAAAACGGCAAGGCCCCGCAGAAGAGAAGTATCCCCCACAAATCTGGGTGAAAAATGCCGACTTCAGGCAAGCGAAGACTCAGGATGCCCTTGGGGTACAACGAAGCAAACGAAGATTTTTATTACGCCAACAGTCTTAAATTGCCAGATAAGATATTATAATAGGACATAAAATAAAAGAGTTCTTCGTAGATAAAATGCAATCTCTTTTTTATTTGAAATTGGTGGCTCACAACCGCCACAACAACTACTGTTAATATAGTTTCCATCCTGAAACGCAACATTTTGTTCTAATACCCCGCAAGGGGGTATTGAACTGAATGACAGGAAACCTAAAGTAAGACACTAATATAATTACCTATTCTCAATGAGGTATGCGACAACAGCCATGAAACAAATTATTCTCGTATCCACAACTCTTGAAAACAAGGAAGATGCGGAGCGTATTGCCGGGTTACTTTTGGACCGTAAGTTGATTGCCTGCGCACAGATATCCGGGCCGATTACAAGTCTCTACCGCTGGGAAGGTGTGACAACTTCCGAAACTGAATTTTCCTTAAGTCTTAAAACAACACCACCATGTATCGAGGCGATCAAAGTACTGCTACGCCAGGAGCACCCCTACGACCTACCGGAAGTAATGGTACAGGAAATATTCGATTCCAGTGATGAATATTCCAGCTGGGTTTATGGGGAAGTGCAGTAATGACAGAAAAAAATAGAACCAGAGGGTATAGAAAAAGAAAAATCGGGGAGTATGTTTGTCATTGTTGCAAACGGAAACAGGCATTTTGCTGGAGTTGTCCCTGTGGTTTTATGATCTGTAAGGACTGCTTTGATGAGAATAAGTGGGGAATCAGTAATGGCCCAACCTGGATATGTCCAGACTGTGAGCGTATTCGTATGATGTAGATATGATTCGCCCTCTCATCTGTCTGTATTCCTTTAAAGGATAACTCGGCCACCTGGCCCAAAAACTGAATTTTTCCGTCCAAAATCTTGAGGGCATGCTGGTTGTTTTGCTCTGATGCGCATGTTTATCTCTGTTGCACATTGCCCAGAAATACAATAGTATACCTTGTTATTATTAATCTTTTTATTGCGACGGGCCGCACTACAATGAGCGTATCTACACATACTTACGATGAAAGCAAAATAAAGACCTTAAGTTCCCTGGAACATATCCGGAAGCGTCCTGGTATGTATATTGGTCGGCTGGGAGATGGTTCCAACCAGAATGATGGTATCTACATACTTCTTAAAGAAGTCGTGGATAACTCCGTCGACGAATTTATCATGGGAGCGGGTAAACGGATCAATGTTTTCATCAAGGAAAACGGTTATGTACAAATAAGAGATTTCGGCAGGGGAATACCGCTTGGCAAGATCGTTGATTGTGTTTCAACTATTAACACAGGCGCTAAATACAATACCGATGTCTTTCAGTTTTCTGTCGGCTTGAACGGAGTTGGCACCAAAGCAGTTAATGCACTTTCTGATGTTTTCACCGTAACGTCCTATCGTGACGGTGAATTTCGCTCTGCTTTATTTAACAATGGAACACTAATTAAAGAGGAAGAGGGAGAAACAAACGAAAAAAACGGCACTCAGATAGATTTCCTGCCATCTGGCGCAATGTTTCCCGATTTCACCTTCGATCTTTCTTATGTTGATAAGCGACTGTGGCGATATGCATACCTCAACGCCGGGTTAAAGATCTACCTCGACAAAAAACTGTATTATTCATCAAAAGGCCTGCTCGACTTACTTGACAAAGAGCTCGATGGGGCTGAATTGTATCCCCCCATTTACTACAGAGACAACACCCTGGAATTTGCCTTCTCCCACACAGATTCTTTCAGTGATTGTTACTATACTTTTGTTAACGGAACCTATACCAACGAAGGCGGGACCCACCTTTCTGCTTTTCGAGAGGGAATACTCAAGGGCATTAATGAGTTTTCCGGCAAAAAATTCGTCAACACAGATGTTCGGGATGGCGTTGTTGGCACCCTGGCCATTAAGGTAAAAGACCCTGTGTTCGAGTCGCAAACCAAAAACAAATTAGGCAACACAGAAGTACGATCCTGGATCGTCAATACAGTGAAGGAAGCTGTTTCCAGTGCACTTTACAAAGACACTGATTCCGCCCAAACGCTTATCGACAAAATCTTGAGAAATGAAAAGGTCCGCAAGGAATTACAGAGTGTGCGCACTGAAGCACGAGCCAATGCCAAAAAGGTTGCCTTTAAAATTGCCCAACTGAAGGATTGCAAATACCATCCCACCAAAACCAAGCCTTCTAAAGAGGGCAAAGAGAACATGGTTTTTATTACAGAGGGGCAGTCAGCTGCCGGATCGATTGTTTCATCAAGAGATCCGATGACTCAGGCCGTTTTTTCTTTGAAAGGAAAACCCCTGAATGTCTTTGGTCAAAAACTGACGACGCTCTATAAAAATGAGGAAATGTACTCCCTGATGAGAGCTCTCAATATCGAAGACTCAATCTCTGATGTCAGGTTCGACAAGGTTATCCTGGCAACAGATGCAGATGTCGATGGCTTGCATATCAGAAACCTGCTTCTAACATTTTTCCTTCACTATTTTGAGCCACTGGTTAAGCTCGGCCACATTTATATTCTTGAAACCCCCATATTCAGGGTAAGAAATAAAAAAGAAACTATTTACTGCTATTCGGAGCTGGAAAAACAGACAGCAACAAAAAAACTCAAGGGGCGCGGGAGCAAGGGCCTCAACGTTGAAACCACACGATTTAAGGGATTGGGGGAAATCTCCCCAAAGGAATTCAAACAGTTCATCGGCCCTGATATTCGGATCAAAAGCGTAACCCTGGATTCATTAAGTGAGGTCAACAAGGTCCTATCGTTTTATATGGGAAAAAACACACCGGCAAGACGCCAATATATAATGGAAAATTTGGTAATTGACAGCTAGGAGCCTGTCCGAGAATGCCCTTTCGGAGTCTGCGCTTACCTGCCCAAACTCTTCGGAATTCCTAAAAAACAATGTTCGCAGGTAAGCGACCGGAGGAAGACTCCGATATCAAACATATAGCTGTGATTATTTTTTTAAAATTTCTCGATTTTGAACAAAATGCCTATTCTCGGACAGGCTCCTAAGCGCAAAAATCTGCCAATTTTTTAAACCATCCCCAAAAGTTAAGGCACCTTAAGGATTAAATCTCTTTTTCTTAAAAATATGGAAACACATCCAGGTAAGCTACATCGGTTGTTCGACAATAATTTTCTTGAATACACCTCCTATGTGATTCGCGAAAGAGCTATCCCTTCCATTGAAGATGGCTTGAAGCCGGTACAGCGTCGCATCTTACAAACGCTGTACAACATGGAAGATGGTCGTTTTCACAAAGTCGCCAATTTGGTCGGGGAAACAATGAAGTTGCACCCCCATGGTGATCAATCGATATTTGCCGCTCTCGTCAACCTCTCCAACAAGGGCTTCCTCATTGAAAGACAGGGGAATTTTGGTAATATTTTCACAGGAGATCGTGCCTCCGCAGCCAGATATATAGAGTGCCGTCTGTCACCACTTGCCAAAGAAATTCTTTTCAATAAAGACCTTACTGAATTTGTTGAATCCTATGACGGCAGAATGCTCGAACCAGTAACGCTCCCGGCAAAGATTCCTTTGCTACTGCTCATGGGAGCCGAAGGTATTGCTGTCGGAATGGCGACGAAGATCCTTCCCCATAATTTTTGTGAACTTTTGGAAGCACAAAAAAAGATCCTGGTTGGAGAAGAATTTGTTCTCTATCCTGATTTTCCCCAAAAAGGACTGGTTGACGTAACGAATTACGACAATGGTAACGGGAAAATCCGGTGCAGAGCTCGAATGGAAGAACTCAATGAAAAGACTATTATCATAAGGGAAATCCCTTTTACCACAACCACGCAATCACTTACGGATTCGATTGAAAAGGCGGCAAAAACTGGCAAAATTAAAATCGTTTCTATCAACGACTATACAGCTGAAAATGTTGAGATAGAAATCAAATTAGCCCGGGGAGTGTATGCCAAAGAAACCATCAAAGCACTGTATGCGTTCACCGATTGCGAAGTCTCCATCACCCCCAATTTAACCCTTATCAACGGGACGACTCCGGAAACTTCAACGGTGAGCGATGTTCTCACATATAACACCCATAAACTTAAACACGACCTGCAAAGGGAGTTGGAAATTGAACTGGGCAAACTTAAGGATAAGCTCCACGCTAAACTGCTTGAACAGATATTTATCGAAGAGAGACTCTATAAAAATATTGAGGAAGAGACAAGCTACAAGGCTGTAGTGCAAAGTGTAAAAACTTCTCTGACTGCCTACAAAGACCAACTCATTCGACCAGTTACTAAAGACGACATCGAAAGGCTTCTGGAAATCCGAATAAAGCGAATTTCACGCTACGATATCAACAAGCAGCAGAAGGAAATCAAAGAGACACGAAAGAACATGACAACCATTCGTAACTCCTTGAAGGATATGGTTGCATTTTCGCTTTCTTTTCTAGATAAGTTGCTCGAAAAATATGGTCAGACCCGTTCAAGAAAGACCGAGATTACCAGCTTTTCGGAAGTAAGTTTCAGGAAAGCGGCTCTTTCAAACCTTAATGTGGTTTATAACCGGAAATCCGGTTTTATGGGCCACCAGATAAAAGAAGAAGACCAAAAAGATGATTTGTCACTAGTCTGCTCTGAATACGACAGATTGTTTTTGATTTTCAGTAACGGGCTTTATAAGATCATTCCTGTCACAGAAAAGCTCTACGTCGGTCACGAGCTGGAATGGCTTGGCGTTGTAAAAAAAGAAATGATTTTTAATATTATTTACCGTGACGGAGCGGAAAATTTTGCCTATGTCAAACGATTCAAAACACCAAGCTTTATTCTTGAAAAGGATTACCGGCTCTTTGCGGAACACAAAAGGTCGAAGATTCTTCTTTTGTCTTTTGGTGATAATAATTTTGCAAAAATAAACTTGATGCCATCATCTAGAGCGAGAATCAATAGACTGGAAATAGCTTTTGATGACTATCTGATTAAAAATGCGTCGGCCAAAGGCAAGCGTGTATCGAATCGTATAGTCAGAAGGGTTTCTCGTTCCAATGGAATTAATACCGAGAAGGTTAAGCGGAACCTGCCGCTTCCAGGGCTCGATCTTGTCGAAAAAGGGACAGAGGAGGAGCCAGCCGTATCTAATGAGGGTGGAGAGACCAACGATCAGGAAAAGACCACAACAACCTAAAATCAAGGATATACGATCAACACCTAACGTCAACTATCAATTTTGCCCTTCAGCGAATGCTGGCCGGCGAAGTATATTCTAGCGCTGACAATATCACCCGGCAAAAAGGGTAAACATTCCTCAAAATGTACTATGTGGTTGGTACCTGTTCGTCCTCTTGAACCGTCCTCGCGAGTTTCCTCGATCATAACCTGCTTTATTTTCCCGACGTATTCTCTGTTGCGCTCAAGACTAATTTCGTCCTGCCTTTTCTGAAACCGGGCTAACCTGGCTGACTTCACCTCCTCATCAACTTTTTCTTTAAATTCGCTAGCCCGGGTGCCAGGCCTGTCTGAATATTTAAAGGAATACGACCCGTGGAATTTTACCGTCTCAAGTAAGTTCATTGTCCCTTCGAAGTCTTCATCGGTCTCTCCGGGAAATCCGACAATAACATCTGTAGTCAAAGCTATATCGGGACAATATTCATGTAGTTTATTAACTTGTTCTGTATACTGTGCAATCGTATATTTACGATTCATTCTCTTTAATATCTCATCAGAACCAGCCTGTACGGGCAGATGAAACTGCGGGCAAAGGTTTTTTATATCCTGAAAACATCTCATAAGTTCATCGGTGAGGTCTTTGGGGTTGGAGGTGGTAAATCTCAACCGCACAAGTCCTTTAATTTCTGAAACATCCTTTAGGAGGTTGGCAAAATTATAATTTTCGTTGCTCAAATCAACCTGATTGGTTTTGCCATATGAATTAACATTTTGTCCAAGCAGGGTTATCTCTCTGACACCAGACTCAACCAAGACCTTAATTTCGTCAACTATGTCACTGACTTTACGAGATACTTCTCTTCCCCTGGTGTAGGGGACTACGCAATAAGTACAATAATTATTACACCCCTGCATTATAGTAACAAATTTTCTAAATCCAAAAGATGGGGTAGGGGAGATGTTAGAAACAGTAGCCCCAGGTAGAGATAGTTCAGGTAAAAACCTTGGAATATCGTAGTCATTCCTTAGATCCGTCACCACCTGACTACCTTTTGATGTGCTTGTTTCCAAAAGCGCACCAATGTCGTAAATATTCTGCGTTCCGATCACCAGGTCAACATGAGGCATTCTTTCAATTATGCGAACACCCTCCTGTTGAGCAACGCAACCCGCAACACAGATTTTCATATCGGCTCTTTTTTCCTTAATTTTCCTGAGGTATCCAAGCTGACTCATGACCTTTTGTTCAGCTTTTGCACGAATCGAACAAGTGTTGAGGATCACAAGATCTGCAGCATACATATCCATGCCTTCAACGTAGCCATACCCGGCAAGAGATTGGGCCATTATTTCCGAATCCCTTTCGTTCATCTGACAGCCAAATGTTTTAATGAAAAATACTTTTTGTTCCATACTTATTTTATATTATTCCCACGAAAATAGTTGATTGGCTTCCATCTTGAAACCAGACATTTCTGAGCCTTTGCACACCTGCTCCAGACCAAGGTGTTTAAAAAATCCAACAGCAGGTATAGAACTGATATTCCAATGATTATACAAGAAATCTGGAGAGTGTATTGAAATTGGTAACTTAAAGTGATCACCAAGGCACTTATCTCCCTCAAGGGGGTACTGAACTGAGTACCGTCGAGCGGCATTGTAGGAAATCCTGGCTAATTTTTCCGTTTACCGGGGTTAGGTGTAGATAAATGGTTACCAATACTGCCCAACAAACTAAAAAGATCCTGAGCCATCTCTTGAGGATACCGCAGAACAACAATTCCCTGGGAATTCTGATAACTAGATAGTATTGCGAGGTTATCATAACCCTCAAGAATAAACTTTAATAAATGAAATTTACCTGGTGATATGCGCAGGTAAACTTCACTCAATTTCTTGACCATTTTTGTTTTAAACCGCAAGTGAGGAGTCTATATTTTTCATTTGGCTGGAATTCTTTTCTAAAAGAGGGTGGACTATTTCCTGCAAAAACTCTTCAGTCTGTTCTTTTGCTCGACCAGTAAACTGGGAATAGTCACTCACCATGGTTTCAAGTGCCTGCAAAGAGAAGGGGACACGTTCATCACCTGCCAATCGAACAAAGAGGTCGTTTTCCTTGCCTTGTTCTTTAACTACCTTGCCTGCGGCCAAAGAATGTTCTTTAACGACCTCGTGCATTTCTTGACGACTTTCACCTTTTTTGACAGCTTCCATGAGCACCTTCTCAGTTGCCATGAATGGTAGTTCTGCCATCAAATGTTTCTCTATTTGTGCCGGAAATACAACCATATCTGAAGTAATGTTGACAAACAACTTCAAAATAGCATCTGCAAGCAAAAAGCACTGGGGGATGTCCATCCGTCTAATCGCAGAGTCATCAAGAGTTCTTTCAAACCACTGGTTACTATAGGTCAAAGCAAAATTTTGGGGCAAAGTCATCAACTTACGTGCAAGACCTGTGAGCCTCTCAGATCGCATAGGATTTCTCTTATAAGCCATGGCGGAGGATCCAGTTTGTTTTTTTTCAAACGGCTCCTCCTGGACTTTGAGATTTGAAAGTAACCGTAGATCCACTGCAAATTTATGGGAAGTTGCTGCAACTCCGGCCAAGGTTTCGGCAAGTTTCATGTCAAGCTTTCGTGTATAGGTTTGACCTGTGACAGCGAATGTCTCAGTAAATCCTAGCTTTTTCGCGACAAGGGAGTCAAGTTGACGAACTTTTTCGTGATCCCCCTTGAATAATTCCAGAAAGGTAGCCTGAGTACCAACAGTACCTTTGGCGCCACGAGCCTTAATTTGCTCAAGGTACATATCAATATATTCCAGATCCATTATAAGATCTTGAAGATACAGTGTGTTACGTTTGCCAACAGTTGTCGGCTGAGCTGGCTGATAATGAGTAAATCCAAGTGTTGGCAGGGCCTTATATTCTAAACAGAACTCGGAAAGATTCTTAATAACCTGAAGAACCGAGGACCGAATGAACTGCATGGCTGATCTTTGAATAATAAGATCTGTGTTGCAGACAACAAACTGAGAAGTCGCACCAAGATGGATAATACCGGCGGATTTTGGACATTTAAGTCCAAATTCATAGACATGAGCCATCACGTCATGGCGTATTTCTTTTTCTTTTTGAGAAGCCACCTCAAAATCAATGTTAGAAATGTTTGCCCGCATCTCAATTAACATTTCTTCACTAACAATATCAGTCAAGCCGAGCTCATACTGGGCTTCAGCAAGCGCCAGCCAACATTTACGCCAGGTAGTGAATTTAGTCTTTTCTGAAAACAGTTGCTGTACTTCAAGGCTGGTGTAACGACTGACAAGTGGCTCCTGGTAAATTTCGCGGGACATAGAACTCTCCGAATGACATTAAATATGTATGATCTAATAGTTGTGTATAAATAGTTAGTTACAGACACTACGGGATGCTTTTAGAAAAATCAGTTTTAGCATGCATATCTATAGCATTTTTGCCTCAATAAACAAACCAAAGATAAATCACTTTTCACATCCATAGCCGGACAAAATCACATAATTTCGTAATGTCGCATAATGTATATTATGTATAGTTAA
>WTAT01000299.1 GCA_013139415.1 Desulforhopalus sp. | reverse complement strand
TCCTGTTTTTAAGAAATAATTTCGCGAAGACACGTACCCCTTTATAAGGGTTAGTATTGATAATCTCGTAAAAACTTCGCTGTACCGTCATTCCCGCGTAGGCGGGAATCCAGAACGTGCTGAAATAACTAGATCGGAGTCTCCCGCTGGTCGCTTACCTCCCGCCTACGCGGGAATGACGTAAAATTGGCAACATGTAGTTTTTACGACGCCATCAGTTTTCATCAACCTGAGTACAGAAGTATTCAATAGTTTTCTGGGCACAGGTGGTACAATAACCCAACTTGTTGAGCATCGTTTCGATCATGCGGTCATACAATTTCTGGTTCTCTTCATTAGTACGATTGGCCAGTGCCCCGATCAGGCTGCCGGACCCGGCGATATCTGATTTCAATCGAACATCCGTGACCGCCTTGACCAGTTCAAGGTTATCCATGAAATCATAGTCCGGCCGGACAGATATCTTCTGGCCATATATTTTACGAATTGAGGTCCTGAAGGAGTCTTTCTGTTCCTTTGTTTTCAGGCCGAGACCGTCTTCAACTGAGTTGATATACCGCTCGTCGATTTTCAGGGCCTGCAGCTCTCCCGTCTGGGGGTTCTTGTATTTCCACATCTTGTCCGCCCCCAGATTCTCAGCGTCTATACCAATGATCATATTGACATAGTTCATCACATCCTTACGAATGGCCAGCGGTTCATCCATGTAGGCGTTGAACATCTCGGTCATGATGCGTTCGCGGTACAAACCCTTGGCAATCTTCAGGTCATCCAGGAATTTTGTCCGATCATTAGCCTCCGAGACATAGTCGAGGATCGCCCGCTCTATGGCATGAAACACATCATAGGCAAACATGCACTTGCCCTCGTTGGTCTCCGAGCTTTCCAGCATCAACTGGATCGAACGACCGAGGTTTCTCTGGCCAAGACCCTTCTGGCCATACCGTTTGGTAATGTCGTGTTCCTGGCTCAGGGTGTCGATAACCTCGGAAAGCGTCTTCAAACTTTTGTCGCCGGCCACCTCCCCGGCAGCAAGCTTCAAGGTCTCAATAGGGGTGAGCTTCTCCGATCTTGGCAAACGACTCAGCACCACACCAACCGAAGCGGCGTAATTGAGGTTGGGATCCTGATGCATTGCATCCCCGGTCAGGGTAGTTTTAGACTCATTGCCGATGGCATAGGTGGTCAGGTCTTTCTGCAGTACGTAGTTGGTGTTGTGGGAAACGTAGCAGATACGGCATCGATCAACGATTGGCGCCTCCTCTTTTTCTGCCAGGAAACGGTTAAATTCCGAATTGTTGCTGGTTGCCACGATAAGGGTATCGATGGGCCATTTGTACCCATCGATCTCAATACACCGATTTTGAATTATGCCGAGATAGACCTGAACCAGATCTTTTTTGTTTTTATATATTTCATCGCTGAAATGGATACCACCACCGGCCACCCTCGCCAAAGCTCCTCTTCTCAGATCGAAACGGTAAGGATTATTCGTATCGGTAATATGTAAGAGTCGCTGAATGGACTCCTCTCCCAAAAGATCGACAGCAGAAGAGGTAATTTTATCTTTTGCCGGATACTTGCCCGTCACCGTGCCAAGGCTCTCAATCATGGGAACGGGCACTATCTCAATGAAATCAAGCATATCGTCCAACTTTCCGTCGGTAAATTCACGGATATTGTTCCAGATATAGGCGGAACAAGCCCCCAGGGGACGATAGTTGTCATACCAGGTTTCCAGTATCTCGTCTGAAACGCGATATCTTTGGGACAGATACTTTTCTGAGTCTGCGCTGGATTCATGCAGATTCATGGCCAACACCATCGGATCTTCATAGGTCTGGGATTCAATAGTGGAGATATTACCGTAGGAACCGAGTTTATCCAGGCCGACAAAGCGGAAGGTATATTTTCTGTTTTTGGGAATAGACAGGAAATCCCTGTACATTTTACAGAGATACTCCACAAGAAAGGTTTTACCGTTGCCCGGCTCACCCACCAGGACAAAGGCCATCTCCTTGGACGACCCACCCTGGGAAGCATCTTTGACAAACGAAACAAGTGAATTTATTTCGTCGTACATGCCAATGATATGTTTTTTTCCTTCCCTGAACATCCTGAAATCAAAGGTGTTTTTACCGTTGACCATAACCTTGTCAATATCCCCCTCAAGCACCATGCGAGAGACACCTTGAAAGGCATTTTCGAAAATTCGTTCGCCCTTCTTCACTGAGGTTAAATGGTTATGGAGTGAATTCTTCCTTTGTTCTGCCATCATTCCCCTCCTGACAGGTTGAGAGAGATTGAAACGTTAAGTTGTTATTGTAATATTTGCACAGAAACGACTTTTTCAAGGAATACTCGCAAATAATTCTCATATGCACTAACAAACAATTGTACATTATTAACATTGTTCCGTGTCCTTATGTTCACAATTCAACTTTTTTTGAATGGTTCAACTTTTTTATTGACAGTTCCGCAACTAACTGCCACTATAGATTAGTGCATATTCACAAAACAAAACACCCTTCAAACAGACTTAATGCACCCATGACGGAAAAAGAACTTGTTTTTAATAACTTACAGAGAATGGCAGATGCAGTTGTTTCACTGCTCGGCAAAAACTGTGAAGCATGTGTCCATGATTTAACCTCACTGCAAGCATCTCTTGTATATATCCAAGGTGATGTGACCCACAGAAAACCGGGTGCTCCCGCCACCGATTTATTGATAAAAACGCTCAAGAAGAACTCTGGCAAACCAGAGGACATGCACAACTACAAGACCACAACAGCCGACGGCCGTTCCCTTAAATCAGCAACAACTTTTGTCAGTGATTCGACCGGCAAGCCTGTTGCCGCCTTCTGCATAAATCTCGACACTACCGATTTTTATAATGCCAGCAAGGCGCTGATGCCGTTTATCAACATTCAGGAAGACGACCAGCAATCAAGAACAGAAACATTTGCCCATTCGGCGGCTGAAACAGTTGAGGCGCTGTTTTTTCATGCAGTGGAGGAAATCGGCAAACATCCCGCGACAATGAGTATCGATGAAAAAACCCGGCTCATTCGCCAGCTTGAAGAAAATGGCACTTTCCTACTGAAAGGAGCGGTGAAACAGGTGGCCCAGATGATGGGTGTTACCAAATTTACCGTCTACAACTATCTGAAAAAGGTACGTCGTAACAATTTAACACCGGTAAACGGTAAATAAGCCGGTATTCTTTTTAATGCCCCTTGAGGGTATAAGTGCCTTGGTGATTTCTTTAAGTTTCTAATTTCAGTCCACTATCCAGATTTCTTGTTTTTTATACCCCTCAGGGGGGTACTGAAAAGAGCACCCCTTAGGTAAGCGACAGACTCCGAGGGGGTATTGAACTGAATGACAGGTTTTCTGGAGTACTCAGTTCAGTGCCCCCTTGAGGGGTAAGGCACTAACCACAAAATCCGAGGATTAAATATGACCAGAAAAGTAATCTCCACCAAACTGGCACCAGCCGCGATCGGCCCATACTCTCAAGCCATTGCCACGGACAATCTGCTCTTTATTTCCGGTCAGTTGCCAATTGACCCGACCAGCGGCAAAATGTTTGATGGGAATATCGGTGCCAGAACCCAGCAAATTCTCAAAAATGCCTCAGCTATTGCAACAGAAGCAGGTACCGACTTGAACCGAGTGATTAAAACAACGATTTTCCTCACCGACTTAGCTGATTTTCAAGAAGTGAACACCGCCTATGGGGCCTTTTTCCCCGAGGCCCCTCCTGCACGATCAACGGTACAGGTTGCTGCACTGCCCCTCGGCTCAAATATTGAGATTGAGTTTATACTGATGGCGTCGTAAAAACTACATGTTGCCATTTTTTTCGTTATTTCCGCGTAGGCGGGAATGACGGTACAGCGTGGTTTTTACAAGTTTGTCTATACTGAGTATATAATTTTTTTTTACCGGGATTATAGGAGTACGTTATGAAATTTACGGTCAAAGACATCCTTGAGATGGAAGTTACCCTGGCTCTTGGTTGCACAGAGCCAGTTGCCATCGCCCTGGGTGCCGCGGCGGCAGCAACACTCCTGCCGGAAAAAGAATTCGATACCATTGAAATCTGGATTGATCCCAATATTTACAAGAACGGATTGGCAGTAACCATTCCCGGTACCGGGGGCATGCAGGGGCTTGATACTGCAGCGGCCCTGGGTGCCTATGGTGGTAATCCGGGCAGAGGCCTTGAAGTACTGGAAAGCCTTGATGAGACAACAATAGAAAAAGCAAAATTACTGCTGGATCAAAATAAAGTAATTGTTAACCTCAGAGATGAAGTCGGTCTCCACGTCCGAACAAAGCTTGTCTCTGGAAATAACACCGCAGAATCCCTTATTGTCGACCTGCATAACAATATTATCAGCCTTAGACTGAATGGAGAAGAGATAACTGAGTCTCCTCTTCTTGCCAACTCCCAGAGCAAGGGCGGTAAACATACCCTTGCCGACCTGGAAACCTGGCTACGGGAACTGACCCTGCCGGAAATCCTTGAGCTAACTACAGATCTGGACGAAGACGACCTCAACTTTCTTGAGATAGGGGTAAATCACAATCTTGCCCTGGCCGAATATGGCCTGAAGCATGGCAGTGGTCTTGGAATCGGCAAAGCCATCGACCGGCTGATTAAACAGAAATTGATGGTAAAAGATATGTCAAGTTCAGCGCGCAGACTAACTTCAGCTGCGGCAGATGCCCGTATGGGGGGAGCGAAACTTCCTGCCATGAGTTCGGCCGGAAGTGGGAATCACGGTCTTACCGCTATCCTGCCGATCTGGGCGACAAAGGATTTCATTGACCATGACCGGGAAACCCTGCTGAGAGCCATCGGCCTCAGTCATATCGTTACCGCCTATGTCAAGGCACACACGGGAAGACTGTCCGCCGTTTGTGGCTGTTCTATCGCTGCCGGGGCCGGTGCCACGGCCGGTATCACCTATCTGGTCGGCGGCGATGTGAACCATATGGAAGGGGCAATAAAGAATATCCTGGAAGATTTGGCAGGTGTCATTTGTGATGGGGCTAAAGCCGGCTGTGCCATCAAACTCAATACCGCAGCAGGCGCTGCTGTTCAAGCCGCACTCTTTTCCCTGCACGGCGTGAATGTGAAGGATACCGATGGGATTATCGGTAATTCCACCCAGAAAACCGTGCAAAACATGGGCGCCCTGAGCCACGACGGCATGATTGAGGCGGACAAAACCATCCTGAAGATCATGCTGGAAAAGCAGATGAGCAAAAAGAAAAACCAAGAGGGCAAAAAATAATCGACGCCATCAATGAGTCTGTTGATTTATGAGAATTTTCGTTCGATATCAAGGCATATGGAAAAAATAACCGGAGACATATAGTTAATATTTCGAGTATTTTTTCCACATAACGCGGAGCTCTGGCAGGTAAGCGCAGACTCCGAAAGGCCGTAAATCAACGGGCTCATCGATTACTTTACAGTCTGACACCATTCATAGGCATTTCTAAACATTTGCATCCACGGGGAGACCTGTAGCCCTTTCATCTCTTCCGGGAGATAGTGGGCCTGCCAGGGCAGAAAAACTCTTTCCGGATGAGGCATCAATGCTAAATGCCTGCCGTCGGCTGAACACAATCCGGCAAGTCCTTCAATGGAGCCATTGGGATTAAAAGGATACTTCTCCGTCGCATTACCGTCGTCATCAACATAGACCAGCGGAGTCATGCCACCGTCATTTACCTTGTCGAGAAGGGTCTTGTCCGGAAAATGTAATTGACCTTCCCCGTGGTCGACGTGGATGCCAAAGACCAAGCCCTCCATGCCCTCAAGCATCATGGCATTGCTTTTCTGCACCTTAACAGTGCTCCAGCGGGATTCAAATCTTCCTGACACATTGCCAACAAAACGAGGCTGGCGCTCGGCGGCAAGGCCAGGTTCCGGGACCAAACCGAGCAGGCCGAACAACTGACAACCGTTGCAGATACCGAGGGTAAAAGTATTGGAACGCTGGTAGAAAGCCTCAAACATCTTCTTTAATCTGGGATTGAACAGGATGGTTGCCGCCCAGCCTTTTGCCGATTCCGGGACATCAGCGTAGGAAAAGCCACCGACTGCCGCAAGACCCCGGAAATCATCAAGGTTTACTGTCCCGGCAAGGAGATCGCTCATGCAGATATCCCAGGGTTCAAAGCCTGCACTATAAAACGCCGAAGTCATCTCTCGGTCGGAATTCGATCCCTCGTCCCGCAAAATGGCAACCTTTGGCTTATCAGTCCGGGTCAGCAGGTCAGCAGGTGGTGGCTCGGGGGTAAAGCTCAAATGATAGCTTGGCCCTTTCCGGTCATAGCTGTTGTCCTTTTCTTCATCCGCACAGGCTGGATTCATCTGCAATCTTTCCAGCTGATAGCTGGTTTCTTCCCACCAGCCACGAAGAACGATCATCTGTTCATCTAAAACCTTCTCCCCGTTATAGGTGACATTTATCTGTTTACTTTCTGTTGTTGTTCCAAGCTGGACAAAAGAAATTCCGGCTCTCTCCAAAACAGTTTCCACCTGGGATTTTTTGTCAGGTGAACATTCGATCACCAGGCCAAGCTCCTCGGCAAACAATGCTTCTAAAACCGTGCCCTTGCCGTGCAAATTAATATCAAGCCCACAGTTGCCACTAAAAGCCATTTCCAGCAGAGTGGTAATCAAGCCGCCGTCACTACGATCGTGCCCGGCTGAGATCAGCTCCTGCGCGATCAGCTGCTGCACTGCCAGAAAACTATTTTTCAAAGCAGTTCCATCTTCGATATCGGGACTCACATCTCCCAGCTGCCCCATGACCTGAGCCAGGGCACTGCCGCCCATCCTGGTTTGCCCGCCACCAAGATCGAGATAGAGCAGCGACGACCCAGGTGTTTTGATATCCGGAGTGACGACCTTGCCAATATCCGGAACCGCCGCATAGGCCGAAATAACAAGTTCTCTTGGTGACTTGACAGTTTCACTACCCACCATGGTGGCCATGGACAAGCTGTCCTTACCTCCATCCACCGCCATCCCAACCTCAATCATCACATCGCACATCGCCTGGGCTGCGTCATAAATGGCCGCACCTTCTCCCGGCAACTTTGGTGCCCACATCCAGTTGGCAGAACATTTGACCTGTTCCAACTCCTCAATTTTCACCCAGACCAGGTTGGTCAGGGCCTCACCCACAGCCATCCTGGCTCCTGCGGCCGGATCAACCAGCATTTTAATTGACTGTTCGCCGATTGCCGAACCAATACCTGTCTTGCCAAAATGGCTCTGGGCCACCACCGCCACATTGCTGACAGTTAACTGCAAGGGACCGCAACACTGCTGCCGGGCGATGAGGCCGGTTACTGCCCGATCAACTTTATTGGTAAGAAACCTTTTGGAACCGACTGAAACCAGGCGCAACACATCGTGCAGCGCACCAGCAACAGTAAGGTCTGCTGGTAGATTCAAGGGCTTTGAACCAATATTTTTTCTGGTATCCGTAAATGTTTTCTGGGGGATTTCGCCCAACAGAACCGGCAGGTCGATATCCACCGGGGTGGTATCATCATGGGCGTCATGGAGAACAAAGCGCAGATCGCCGGTTACCTCACCCAAGACCTCGCAATTGACCTTTTCCCGGGCACAGATCCCTTTGAATTTTTCAATATTTTCAGGACGGATCAAAAAACCGCACCGTTCCTGAAATTCGGCGACATATATTTCCAGTACCGACATGGTGGGATCACCCACCCGAATATTGCGAACCTCCACTCGACCACCGGACGTTTCCACCAGCTCTTTCAAGACATTAGCCGGACCACCAGCTCCCTGATCATGGATAACGTCAATAAGACTCTTATCTCCCATCTCATTGCAGGCGCGGATTACCCGGTTCATCTTTTGTTCCATTTCCGCATCGCCACGCTGCACCGCGTTGAAATCGAGACTCGACTCGTTTTCTCCCTGCAGCATGCTGGATGCAGCTCCACCACCAAATCCAACTCGATAGGCCGGTCCACCCACCTGAACAATGATCATCCCTTTTTCGGCCGATGCTTTTTCAGTATGTCGACCATCAATCTGTCCGATACCTGCAGTGAACATGATCGGCTTTAAAAATCCCCAACGTTCGCCGTTATCGAGGCGCATGTCAAAAGATCGGGTAAAACCCTGAATAAGCGGCTCACCAAATTTATTGCCATAATCGGATGCGCCGTTGCTTGCTTCAATTTCTATATCGAGGGCCGAGGCCAGATTGTCGGGACAGGGATAGTTGTTCTCCCACTTCAGTTCATACCCTGGAATATTCAGATCCCCCACACAATATCCAGCCGTTCCGGCGACAACAAAGCCACCCTGTCCGGTCCCCTGGACATCACGAATCCGACCACCCGTTCCAGTTTCCGCCCCGGGAAACGGTGCCACCCCGGTGGGGAAGTTATGGGTTTCCGCAGTCAGAAGGGGATGATAGTTGACCTTAACAGGTACAAGTGGAGAAGGATCACCGGGCTGTTCCGGCACTAAGGTGTCGATTTCATAACCTTTAACAACACTGGAATTATCTTTAAAGGCAATCAGGGACCCTTTGGGATTGGCGTTAAGCGTGTCGGTCACCAGATCAAAAAGTGTCCCCTCCATCTCTTGACCATCAATAACCTGTTTCCCTTTAAAAAAACCGTGCCTGGAATGCTCGGAATTGGCATTGTTCAGATCCATGATCTCAACGATGGTAGGATTGCGATGCTGTTGATTTACAAAGTAGTCGTAATAGAGATTCCGGTCCCATTCATCCATGGAAATCCCGGGCAACTCGTTCAAGCCATCGGGACCCTTGGTCTTAAGATCCACTTCATATACTGGTTCCGGGACTACTCCAGTCTCAAAGGTCGTCAGTGGTGCCGGATAGTGGCACTCGGTCATCCGGTCATGGTGCAGGTTGATGAATTCCTCAAGATCCTCGGTTTCCGGTACCAGATAACGCCTGGACCGCTCCACCCGGCTGATCATATCAAGCCCTGTTGCCTTACAGATGGAAACCATGTTTGACGACCATGCCGTAGCGAAATTCAGGCGCGGCCCGACCTCCACAACCCTCTCTCCTTGCAGGACCGGAGTCTCCCTGACACTGTCAACAAGGAAACCGTCTGCCAGAATAAGCCGCAGACAAGTCATCTCCTCCTTCGTTAATTTTCGTGTCGACTCAATATTAAAACAATAGGCCCGCTCTTCATCAATTTTTCGATAAAGTTGTGTGACTGTCACACCCATGATCTTTTCCTTTATATTATTTGCATCCGAAAGAGGAACAGCGAAGTTCTCTATGAGACATTACGATATGAAGCCACAAACCATCACATACTGCATGGTACACATGACTCATCAGGTTGCTACGTGGGCAAACACTAGCATTATTCGGCAAATATTTCCCCATCATTTTGAGGAAAGTATGCAGGTTTTGCTAATGATGAGTTATATTATCACAAAATTGTAAAAGAACTTTTCCAGCACGAAATTTTCAGATGCGAGACGGCAGATGAGTCAATCCTTTGTCGGTGTCTGTGATGTTATTGACCTCGCCATCGACATCGACACAGCCACTCATTTTTACAGTGACAGATTTGTTATACCCTCCGATCAGTGAACACATGACAAACGACAGCCAGTCATCTATGCAACAACAAGTGGATACGTTGGAGAAAGAATGTGCTCATCTGCGAAGAGAACTCACCAGGCTGAGTACGCAGCAGATACAACAGGAAAAAATCTATAATAAAAACAGGTGCCTCCTGAAACAAACCAACGAACAACTGTTGCAGTACCACAAGCGATCCCAGCATGAAAATCTTTCAAAATCCGATTTTCTGGCCAATATGAGCCATGAGATCAGGACTCCTCTCAACATCATTCTCGGCATGGCCAATCTACTGGCGGAAACCGAGTTGGACAAGACCCAGAAGCAATACCTGAGCAGCCTGAGAATAACAGGCACGCAACTCATGGAGATTCTCAACAATATACTGGAATTCTCCCGTATTGACGCCGGCAAGATTAGCATTGAGCCGGAACCTTTCAGCCTGCAAAAAATCATTTATCAAATTGAAGCATCCGCCCTGCCACTTTGCCTGCAAAAAAAGCTCAAGTTTTTTGTGGAGCATGACCCACTGCTGGTGATGGAACGGATCGGGGATCCATTAAAAATTTTCCAGATCCTGCTAAATTTGATCAACAATGCGGTCAAGTTCACTCAATCGGGCTCTATAACCTTTTGTATAAAGGAAGATTATAAAGCAAAAGACAGTCTTATGCTGACGGTCATTGACACAGGGATAGGTATATCGGCAGACCAACAAAAGATCATCTTTGATCGTTTTACCCAAGCAAATGACTCTCTCTGTCAAAAGCACGGCGGGGCCGGATTGGGTCTGGCAATCAGCCAAAAACTCACCGAGGCCATGGACGGCCAGCTCAAGGTGCAAAGTACGCTTGGCAGGGGCTCCATTTTTAGTTGCCATCTCCCACTGCCACCAGCAGCTCCCTCGGATAGAAGGCGGCTTCGCCTTGACGCATCTTTAATCCTGCCGGAAAATTTCCCAAAACTAAAGATTCTGGCAGTCGACGATATCAAGGAAAACATTGAGGTAATTAAAATGTACCTGAAAGATTACCCGGTGCAGATCAAGGCTGCTGAAAACGGTAAAGAAGCCCTTGAGTCTTTAGCGGTGGATGTTTTCGATCTCATCCTGATGGACGTCAGGATGCCGGTCATGGATGGTATTACGGCCACAAAACAAATTCGAACTAAGGAAAAACTCGAAGCAACCACGCCGCAGATCATCCTGGCTGTTACCGCCCACGCCTTTCAGGAGCAAAAAAACAAATTTCTTAAAATCGGATTCGACGGGGTACTCACCAAGCCTTTTTTCAAAAGAGAGCTGATACAAACCCTGTTCAGATTCACAACCAAAGATCAAACGCATCCCTCGCCGGAGAAAATGGGCAACAAGGCCATCGGATATTGCCTGGAAAATGAACAGCCGGAAAAAATCCCTGAATCACTCCATAACATGCTTCCAGACCTACTCCAGACTATCACTGGAGATTTGACCTTAATGAAATCGTTCCTGCAGGACGAAGATTATGAGAGTATCTATACAACAGCGCATTCTCTCAAGGGAGTTGTCGGAATGTTCGGCTTTCAAAAACTGGCATCTCTGATAACCGATCTCTCACAGACTGTCAAATCGGGAAACTTAATTGTTGTCGATGAACTTTTTACCGTTCTTGATATGTATGTCATCCAGTTGAAAACACAGTTCGACTGAATACTAGAGTTAGGTTTTTTCAATAATTCATGATTGACTATCTCGTAAAAAGTCCTCTGCCTCGTCATTCCCGCGAAGGCGGGAGATAAGCGCAGACTTCGATCCAGAAGTAGCTGAAATGACTAGATTCCCGCCTTCGCGGGAATGACGGAAAATTGGCAAAATGTAGTTTTTACGAATTCTTCATGATTCGCGGAGGGAAAATTCTTAACACGCACTATCAAACCAACATCGCAGTCATCCGACCTACCTCCTGCGAAGAAGCATATGCTCAAGTTGCGGCCCTACTTTTTTCCAGTCCACACAGGATCTGGCAAATCCTTTCAGCTGAATGAGCGGACAACCAACAGCTGCATCATCGACATACACCTCACCATACGCCTTTGGGCTGCTGGTCCAGGTATCCTGATCGGGATTTCTATTAATACCAAATAACTCAATGCCGTTTGACTCCATATACAGAACTGCATCCTGCAGGAAATTCATACCATCTCCCCTGTTGGAGCGCATAGTGAACAAAATAATCTTTGCCCCATTACGCTGCAACCTTTGCAGCCAGGTAACTGCCCCCGGAACGGGCTGTCCGATATCGGGATACCGGTGATCAACCATTGTTCCATCAAAATCAACACATATGTACATTACTTCCTCCGAAAGAGTTTCCTGTTGTCTTTGCTTACATATCGTATATGCAATTTGAGGACATTGCAACTTCCAGATGACCAACTTTTTGATAAGATGGGGACAAGGCTGATGATCTCTCCTTTTTCTCCTGGAGTGAATAGGGTATGTTTAAAATGAATATTTTCTTTTGATCCATGTAAACAACTGTAACATCAACACATAGAGAACAAAACATGCCCACTGCTTTTCGATTCAATCGTATGGAATTTGCGGGATCACTCGGGGACTTGGGAACCCTCCTTCCTCTGGCTATTGGCATGATCATGGTCAACGGAATGTCAATAACAGGAGTACTCTATTCCATCGGTATTTTTTATATCCTGGCTGGTTTTTACTTTGGCGTTCCGGTCCCCGTCCAACCGATGAAAGCCATCGGAGCCTATGCGGTTGCCACCGGTATGGTTGCCTCGCAGGTTGCTGCTTCTGTCGGACTTGTCAGTCTGATTCTCTTTATTATCGGCATAACCGGCACCATAAACTTTATCGGCACTTTAATTCCTAAACCGGTTATCCGGGGTGTCCAATTGTCCACTGGCCTGCTGCTGATGACCCAGGGAGTTAAACTGATACTGGGCATGTCTTTTCAACAACTTGCCGCACATGTCACCGAGCCGAATTTAACCATTCAGGCAATCGGACCCTTGCCGATAGGGATCTGTCTGGGAGTACTTGGCCTAACGATCACCCTCTTCCTCCTTAAAAATAAAAAATATCCCGCCGCAATTGTCGTCATATTCCTGGGAGTATTAGTCGGATTACTTTGGGGCACCCATGAAGGGTTTGAACGGATGGCGGTGGGTATCTATCTCCCGGAGCTGCTTCCCCTCGGTTTCCCCAAAACCCCTGATCTGACTGTAGCCCTTTTAGTACTTGTACTGCCGCAACTGCCTATGACTGTTGGCAATGCCATTGTTGCCAATACCGATCTTTCAAAAGAGTACTTTGGCGAGGATTCCAGGAAGGTAACATACACATCGACAACCCTGAGCATGGCTCTTGCCAATGGACTCAGCTTTTTTTTGGGCGGTATCCCTCTCTGCCATGGTGCGGGTGGGCTGGCCGCCCATTACAGTTTTGGTGCCCGAACCGGCGGCTCAAATATTATTATCGGTACGCTCTTTTTGGCACTGGCACTTTTTTTTGGCCCCCATGCCCTGGTTCTGATCAACCTGCTGCCCATGTCGATCCTGGGAGTTCTGCTCATCTTTGCCGGCTGCCAGCTGGGGCTGTCCATACTCGATATGTTCGCCAGAAAAGATATGTTTATTGTTCTGACCATAGTCAGTGTGACCCTCACCACTAATCTGGCCTGGGGATTTCTGGTCGGTGTTGTCCTCGCCTATCTGCTTCGTTCTGATAGATTTTCGATTTAGTATTCATCCTTTTTTGCCAGGAGCAGCCTCAATGCCGTCTGGCGCTTGCTGGTGTCCTGTTGATGAACGGCCATGGCCAGGGCTTTCCGCGTGCCGACAACCACGGCAAGCTTTCTCGCCCGGGTCAAACCTGTATAAATGAGATTACGAAACAACATTTTAAAATGCTGGGTCAATACCGGCATGATGACTGCACCAAATTCACTCCCCTGGGACTTATGAATCGTTATCGCATAGGCAAGATCAAGCTCTAAGATGTCATCTTTCTGATAGACGACCTCTCTGCCGTCCGGGAAAAAAGCAACCACACAACTGAGACCGACATTATCAATAGACAGGATTGTGCCAATATCGCCGTTGAAGACAGCCAGGTCATAGTTGTTTCTCCGGTGGATCACCCGGTCGCCTTCACGAAAAATCCTCTCTCCTACCGACAGTTGTGCCTTGCCCGTAGCCTGCGGATTGGCCGCCTCCTGGATAACCCGGTTTAAATTGGCAGTCCCAAGGCTGCCGCGGATCATCGGCGAGAGGATCTGAATCTCACAGCTCCGACCGTGATATTTGGGAATCCACTCCAGATAGAGACGAACCACCGCATCGACAGCGGAAAATCCATAATGAAGGGTGGACCAGGGATGCACCTTGGCAAGGAGTGCTTTCAACTCATCAACATAGCCCTCTGCCTGTCTCACTTTTTGCAAATCGACGTGTAAAAACTTTTTAGGAATGACAAAATCCTCTTCGTAAGAGGAGCGGATTTGCTCACTTGTCCTAAATTCATAGAGATTTTCAGCTGTCACCAGCCCTTCAAGCTGACGGGTCTGCAAATCATAAAAACGTTTGACCCGGGCAACAAAGCTTAATTGTTCCTTTGTGGCCTCATCCGAGTCGATAAAAAGACAATCCATCTTCTGCCAGATTTCCGGCTTTTTAAATGGAGAGTCGATAGGTGGAGTGACACCCCTGTTAATCTGATGGGCATATTCGATGATCTTTGACTCCTGCGCCTGACGGAAAATCTCAGTGAGCCGAAATAAGGCAACCGAACCGGAATCGATAATATCCCGTAAAACATTACCAGCACCCACCGAAGGCAGCTGATCGGCATCACCGATAAACAGCACCTGGCAACCGGCGGGAACCGCTTTTAAAAGTGAAGCGGTCAGGGAAATGTCAAGCATGGAGCATTCATCAACAATAAGAAAATCGGCACGTAAAGGTTGATTCTCGTTTTTCTGAAACATCCCGCCCTGCCACTCCAGCAGACGGTGCAGGGTTTTTGCTTCCCTGCCGATAACCTCGGCCATACGCTGGGCGGCACGTCCGGTTGGTGCAGCAAGCAGTACCCGTTTGCCAAGATGCTCAAGCAATCTGACGATGACCAGAGTGGTGGTGGTTTTACCACAGCCTGGACCACCGGTCAGAACCGAAAATTGATTTGAGACAACTGCCTGTACGGCAACCGCCTGTTCCGTGCTGAGTGAAATTCCCTGTCTTTGGCAATGATCATCGATCCACCTGCCTGCATTCCCCTCATCAACAGGACACGGATGCGCCATACTACGTACTTTTACTGCCACATAATCTTCATCATAATACAGTGATTTCGAATAGTAGCAGACCAGTTCACCTTCTTCAGCCAGAGGCAATACCCGCACCTTCAGATGATGTGCAGCCTCCATATTGTGAAGAATAACAGTCAGACGGTTTTCCGGATTGAAGCCAAGCAGACTGCCTACTTCAGAAGAGATCTGCGTCGAGATTAAATAACAATGTCCCTGCTCGCGACCTGCCGCCAGAACATGTCTGACCGCGGCAGTTATGCGCTGCTCACTGTCTTCTGCCATCCCCAGGCTGAGAGCGACTTTATCCGCAGAGAAAAAACCGATGCCATAAAAATCAGCCGCCAGCCGATATGGATCTTCGCTGACTATCTGGATTGCCTGATCACCGTACTTCTTATATATCCGTACCGCAAAGAGGGTAGAGATGCCATGTCCCTGCAGGAACATCATCACCTCCCGCACTATCCGGTGCTCATGCCAGGCCTGCTCAATCATACGGAGTTTTTTCTTTGCTATTCCGGGGACCTCCAGTAGCCTGCCGATATCATGCTCAAAGACATCCAGCGTATTTTCCTGGAAATTACGCACGATCTTACCGGCGGTTTTCGGCCCGACGCCACGGATCAGACCGGAGCCCAGATATTTTTCCAGGGCTGCTGTTGTCGCCGGTTTTTTCTCAATCGCCCGAACGGCTTTGAACTGTCGACCAAACTGCGGATGTACTGTCCAGGAACCATGAAATTCCATGGTAGCTCCGGCAAAGACCTGTGTCTGATGAACGGTCACCGTTTCCAGACTACTGGGGCTGTGAAAGGGGGTAACCCTGAGGACCGACCAGCCACTATCGGGGTTGTGATAAGTGACCCGCTGGACGATACCTTGTAAATTTTCAGTTATATCCGTCATAGGCTGTGAAAGAGTTGTCTGGATGCCGATGTTCCCCGGCATTGGTGACATAAATGGCACTTCTGCCCGGCAGAGGACATTTATTCTCGCAGATACCGCAACCGATACAGAGTTCATCTACCACGTAGGGTTGACTGACAGTGATCGCTTGCCCGTAATCTCCCACCATTGCAACTTCCCTAAAACGAATAGCCTTATTCGGTGTTGGGCAATGTTCCTCGCAGACCATACAGGGGATTCCCTTGGCAAAGGGAAGACAGATGTTCTTATCAAACCAGGCATGGCCAATTTTCAACTGCCATTTTTCCTGCATGGTCAGCTGCCGGATGGCACCGGTGGGACAAACCTGGCCACAGAGGGTACAGTTGAATTCGCAGTATCCGGTCCTCGCCACCAGAATCGGGCTCAACATGCCGTCGATTCCAGCCTGAAAAAGTGAAGGCTGTAAAGCATTTCCCAGGCAGACCTGGACACATTCGGCGCAGCGGACGCACCGCTGCAAAAAATCTTTTTCCTCAAGGGCCCCCGGTGGTCTGATCAGCAAAGGGTCCGGATTTTTGGCCAAGACCTGCACCCCTTTGACCGAGGGCAGCAGAAATCCGACAAAGGCCACACCGATGAACTTTCTGCGGGACAGCGACACCCGGCTGTTTGTTTTGGCAGCAGATGAAAAGCCGAAACTGATAAGATCCCGAGGACATTTCTGCACACACTCGTAACAGAGATTACAGACACCCATATCAATTTTTCTTTCATGATCAATTGCTCCCATCCGGCAGCCCTTGCTGCAGATACGGCACGAGTGGCAGTCATCATTGCCACCGCTGCCGGCAAGCATTCCCTTTCGACTGATAAGAGCCAGCATAGCACCAAGAGGACAAAAGTTCCGACAAAAGTACCTCCGCTGAACAGCTTCCAAAAAGAGTACACCGAGCAACATGAAGAGCGACAAATAGGCCAATTGGAAAAACTTTTGGCTAGAAGGTAAAACCCACGCCCGCAGCAAGTCGTACACCGGCTCGGTGAATGCGTTGACAAAATCCGGCAACTCACGATAGGTGAAGGTAAAAAATCCGACTGTCAGACTGTTTGTTAGAGGATATAAAGCCTGGGCCAGACCTCGTACCAGGATCGAGAACGGATCGATATAGCCCGCAACAGCAAAACCGAAGGACGAGGAAATAAGCGCAAAGATGAGGAGAAAAAATCCGAGATTGGGAAAATGGGTGATATTTTTTTTATTTTGTGCAGGAAGAATCTTCTGACAAAGATCAAGCAGGGTTCCCATGGGACAGAACCAGCCACAAAATCCCCGACCCAGAAAAAAGGTCAGCAGGATGACAACAAGGGAAGGCAGGAGCAGGGCAATAAAGGTTTTTGCTCCCAGGATCACACAGGCAGCAAGATAAGGATCAAGGCGAAAGAGCAGGTTGACCGCTGCATCCAAATGGTCAGAACCGTTGTAGTCGGTTTTTATAAACAGAACCAGGAAAACCACCAGAAAAAGCAGCTGAACGATGCGCCGAAGGACGATAATCCGCCAGCGTCCATAGCCACCTTGTGGTTTTCGTCGTTTACCGGCCATCATACCTGAGTCTGTTGATTTATGAGAATTTTCGTTCGATATCAAGGCATGTGGAAAAAATAACCGGAGATATATAGTTGATATTTCGAGGATTATTTTTTCCACATAACGCGGAGATCGGGCGAAAAGGCCGTAAATCAACGGGCTCATACCTGTACTGTTTTGATCTCCATCTTGTCTATATCCATCTCGCCGAGGCCCATTTTATAAGCGGCAACGGTACTCGATATCTCTTGTGGTTGCATCTCAAAAAGGGTTGTAGCATAGGCATCAGCGGCCACAGGGTCGGAGGAGGCGATTACCGTATCCGCCACCATTACATCCTCCAGCCGCCCTCCCTGGGGGCCATTGCGCAAGAGGAGTCTGGTGGCATCAATCACCGTCAGTTTCGGTGCAACTACTGTTGCCAGGTCTGCCAGTTCCTGCCCGAGGTTATGGTGCAACTTACCCCGATTCCCCCCAATAATTCCCATGGAATTTTTCAGCCCAAGTGACAACCGACTGAGACCGTGGTGCTTGGCAACCGGTACATTGATATAGCAATCGGCGGCCAGAGCGTCTTTATAAATCTCCCACCTTTTTAAGGATTTCCCCCGGTCAATATCTACAGGTACAAATTTACGATGATCAATGTGCTCCCAGCGTATCCTCCGATCACCTATCTTTTTCAATTCGTCGATAATACCGCTGTTGGTGTAGCATCGCCTTTTCTCATTGCAGGTATAGTCAAAAACCTGCACCTTCACCGCACCCGCATCAAGAGCCAACTCCGCCAGGGTTCTCACCACCAGAGGATGGGTATTGGCCCCCTGCTCGGGCGTTCTGTCCCAGCCCATATTGGGTTTTATCACGACCGTGTCACCCGTTTTCACGAAGGCACCAATACCTCCTACGATCTCAACAACCTTGGTAATCAGCAGCTGATAGTTCAACCCCTTAACCACCCCAAGCATCGGGGGAGGAGGGGCTGCATGAAGTGGAGTAATCTTAAGA
>WTAT01000400.1 GCA_013139415.1 Desulforhopalus sp. | reverse complement strand
CTAGTTTTAGAAACTAGTGGAAACATACTTTTAAAAGCTCCAAAACTCGCGAAAGCTAGCGGGGCTAAGTTGCCAAGGAGAAAGAAATGAACATTTTTTCAGAGAATAAAAACCTGTATCCAACCCCTGACCACCTAGCTTCCAGGATGATCGGCAAAATAGAGGGCTATCCTAAAAACATTCTTGAATCACAAGCAGGTTTTGGCCATCTGGTCGAAGCCTTACAAAAGCACTGGGAATATAAGCACCACTGGCCAAACATTGTGGCCATTGAAATTGACGAGAATTTACAAGCAATTTTGAGAGGAAAGAAAATTCCGCTGATTGATAGTGATTTTCTGTCCTTTCAAGGTCCCGACAAATTTGACCTTATTTTTGGAAATCCCCCATACGACAATGGCGAACAGCATTTATTGAAAGCGATTGATATTTTATATCGAGGCCAAATCATCTACCTTCTCAACGCTGAAACGTTGAAGAACCCTTGCACCAACGCCAGGAAAGATCTGGTTCGGCAACTGGAAGAATTAAACGCAGATGTTGAATATATAGATAATGCTTTTCTCGATGCAGAGCGGAAAACGAGGGTAGAGGTTGCTCTTGTGAATATTGTTGTTGAGCGCAGGGTCGAGGATGATCTTTTCGCCGGTGCTGATGATCATGCCCAGGAGTGCCAGGAGGAGGTAAAAGATACGTTTTCCCTAACTACTGGTCAAAGGCTTCAAGAGTTGGTAGCTCGATACAATGAGGTTGTGAAGGTCTGTACGGAAACCTTAGTTTCCTATTATAAAAACTATAACATGGTAAGCGGGTATATTGGCCTCAACCAAGAGGCCAAAAGGCATTGTTTCAGTAGCGGAGACCTCACCACTAAGCTACAGGATGCAGTTAATCAGGTTGTCGTTGATATCCGTGAGAATTACTGGAGAAAGACTTTGGATCTGTCCGAGGTTCAAAGCAGACTCACAGAGGCAAAGCGGGGCGAGTTTGAAAATCAACTCGCTCAACGGTGTCACATGGATTTCACAGAGAAAAATATCCGCTCTTTCATTCTCAATATCATTAATGGTTATGAGCAAACTGTTATGGATTCTGTTTTGGCCCTTTTTGATAAATTTACGAGGCATGGCTTCAGGGGTGAAAGCCCAAGAGAGAAAAATATTCATTATTTTAACGGCTGGAAAACTAACGATTCTTTCAAGGTGAAAGAGAAAATTATTATCCCAATTTACGGGAGTTATGGCGGTCCATTCCAGGATTGGGGAAAATGGAGTCTGGACTACAAAGCGGAGCGTACCATTCAGGATATTGATTTAGTGATGAACTATTTTGACGGCAAGGGTGGATTTAGATCTATCTGTCAGGCCCTTAAAGAAGGTTTTGAGGGGGGGGGAGAACCTGAACCTTGAGAGTACCTATTTCAAGATCTCAGCGCACAAAAAAGGCACCCTTCATTTAACCTTTTTGGATAAGGATATCTTGCGGCGTTTCAATGTTGCCGCCTGCAAGGGAAAAGGGTGGTTGCCCGAGGATTATGGAACTAAAAATTATGTCAAAATGCTGCCGGAAGAAAGAGAGTTAGTCGATAGTTTTGAAGGCGCAAAAATCTATGAAAAAAATGTGGATATTCCTCTGTTTCCTGCCCAATCAACCTTGTTGAAGTTGGCCGCCTAAAACGATTCAGCCCGGCATTGGTGAGAGTGCCGGGCTTGAGTGTTGAAATTTCGGGTTTCCAGCTGGTAAAAGTGGCCTACGGCTCAGTGAAGAGGGCAGTAGGAAAAATACAGCCTGATTGTAAGCCTAACTTTTTGTTGTTTTCGAAAATCGGGTTAAGAATGCTGAGCACCAGCAAATCAAGGCATTATGGAGCATAGAAAATTATCAGCCGCATCGCTCAGTACGCTGAAAAAGAAACTGTAAGTGATTGAAATCACATAAACCGGAGGTTCTTGTTCCAGGTTTCTGTTCCATTACTGCCTAAACCCCGGGTGCTGTCGCCTGCACCGGAAATGGTGAATTTATAGCCCTTAAAATTTTGGCAAAAGAAGTTTATGGCTGGCTGGAAAGAGATAAAATCCTAAATGAAGCGGCTGAAAAAGCGATGACACTGTTTGACAATTCGGTTGACATTGGACTCATTATTTTAACAAAAAACGATTTTGCATCAAAGGCCCATAAGAGTATGGTCTGGGCACATCTCTTTGAGATGTAGATAATTATGGCATTGAATTCTTTTTTGGGGACGTTTCATTGCAATTGGTTGGCACAAAAAATTTTAATGGCCCGATCTTTGGTGAGAGATAAAAATTGAAGAGAAGAATTATTCATGAATGGAGAGATTGGCTCCTGGAATATATCGGTGACGATAAATATGAATTGATCCGAAAAGATGATCTGTCGGTTATTGCGATTGTGGCCAAGGATGCCATGGATGCAGAGAATCAAAGTCAACAGATCATTAAAAACACAAAAAAAAGAGGGGAGGTTAATACACTCGTAGAAAAGAAAATTGCAGAAGATAAGGGAAATGTTGCATCAAACGATGGGAGTGCATTTCATGGCAATGTCAAAAGCAAAGTGTTTCACGGAAAGCTCTGCCAGCACTTCAACTGTAAAAACTGTACAATTGGGTTTGAAACAAAAATCAAAGCGTTAAAGGCAGGATACAGAGCCCATAATCAATGTGTAATGGGGGGGGTAGGTGTAGCGGCCCGCAATAATGAGGCCGGACCCACATTTAGTGAGAATAAGGTAAAGCCACTTCTACCTTTGAAGGACCAGGCAGTTGTAAGAAGACATCTACACCTCTTCGTGGACGGGTAAAACCCGTTCAGCCTGGTTGATACTCTGTCAAGGGTGAATCAAAACTGCGGCAAAGTCATAACCATAAATAGCACTGAAACGTGAATCAAGTCTGTTGCTTCAACTCTTTTTCCTTACTGCCCGTTTTTCCTTTTTTGGGTATGTTACCAACTCAGAGTCAAAACAGCTGATTCTGCCGGAGGGTGTTGTAGTCAAGTCCCAGACAATAAGGATTTGTCTCTGACTTTTTACCTGAATTTCAGGGTGTGATATATTGGAAGAATTTTTAATCTAAGACTTAAAGACAAAGTTAAGATATAGTGGAAATACGATGACCTTTGAAATTGTGAAACCAAAATGTGATATAGCAAGACCTGACTCTGTCTTTTACAGACTCGTTAGGCGAAACGAAGCCATGAGGCCGTTATAGTGGAAACTATCAATGACTGATCGACAGAAGAGGAAGTAACGCTTATGGACTGGCTATCCGCTACCCTTGCAGAGTACAAGGCAGTGTGGGATGAGAAAATGGCGACTATGGATACGCAGCAGTCAACGCTACGTATCGGTACAGCGATCGTGGGTGCAATGTTGGTGGCTGGTCTCAATCTCTGGGAAAAGCCGATTTTGCCTGAGTTCATCCTGTTGTTCTTGGTCCCGGCTGTAAGCTATCTGTCTCTTATTATCTGGATGGGCGAATTGCAGAGAATGGTTAGGTGCAAGATATTCCTTGCTGCCCTTGAACAGTCCATCAATAAAGCGCTTTCCGACGCCCCGGTGCCACTAATGTGGGAGAGCTGGCTTCGACGACGGCAGGAGCACAAGTATCCGCACATACTTAAGTGGAACTATCGCGCTGTTCTCGTCATATTCCTATTGATAGCAATAGCGTCGGTCGCTCTTGGTCTTTACAAGCTTTCTACCGCGGTGTCGGCCATGTATGTAGGAACATTTGCGGCCTTCGAGCTCTTTGTCGCGCTTGGGGTTGGGTTTTGGTACGTGAGAGTAGTTCGCTCTTTTTACAAAACATTCTCTCACACTCATCCTGGCGAGCCAATGCAGCCGGCGAGCTAGGGACTCGTGGCTGATGGGCAATGTTAAGCTTCTGAGGCCTGAATCTAAATCAATATTCAACTGAAAATCTGGGTTTCCAAAAGTCCATATATGAGTCTGTTGATTTATGAGAATTTTCGTTCGATATCAAGGCATGTGGAAAAAATAACCGGAGACATATAGTTGATATTTCGAGGATTATTTTTTTCACATAACGCGGAGATCGGGCGAAAAGGCCGTAAATCAACGGGCTCATATATCTCCTATTGATTTTGACTTACTGGCCCCTAAGATAGGGTTCCTGAAAATCTTGATTTACTGGAAGAACTGAACCGCTACGCGGAAAAAACCACCCCTCCCATGCATAATCTTTTCAGCTCATGCATCAGCTACTATCAGGTGATGCCTATCGCTCTTAGACAAAGTTGTGCAACTTTGAAATAGCGCACTCATTGCATTCGTGCGCTTGGGCCTTCGCCCCAAACGCACGTTTTTTCAAAAAATGAATCGCTCCTCTTATAGAAGAAAGGGGCGATGGGATCGTTTACACTATTGACAGGGGCAACCATATCAGTGTCGTGGTATCCAACCGCGATACCTAAAAAACCTATCCGAACTGTCCAATAAAGATAATCTGGAAAAACTGAACCGCTTCGCTGTATCGTACCAGTTCCACCATCTGTATTTTTTAATTCAATGCAGTTATCCAGATATATTTACAGAAACATTTTGCGATTAGATCATTCCCTACTTACTCTATTTATACGTCTTTGAGATATTGTTAAAGTCCGAGGAAGTTCACCAGTCGCGCTCCAAGATTTACGATTGGAAGGAAGAAGGGCGTTGAAACTCACGGTCAAGTCAAAGGCCGCGTACGTCGGACGCAGGTAATGTACCGGAGCATACAATACCCGTATTTACTGTTGGTGCGTCCTTTTTTCGCCCGCCCTATGCCTCAGCGTATCATGATCACTCTCTATCTGTCTTAAATAACTGCGTTATCCAGAAATTTTTTCAAGTTGACTCTAACAAAGAGCAGCTTGGTCAGTTCTCAACTAAAGCTCCCAAATGCTCCGCACTTCAGTTCTTCGGCTTATATCAATAATTGCAATACGTTAAGTTGAAGCACAGGATAGTAATGCAAAATCCTGTGCTTCGACTTAACGTTGAGGTTTATTCAGGGCGCAACAATTGATAAAACCTATTCGATGTATCTTCTTTTTGAATATGCTCAGAAAGAAGATCAAATTGCAGATTTCCTCAAGTGGTTGAACTTGCCACTGGAGCTAAAATGATCATATAATGAAGATATTCAGTTTTCGGATATCACATGACTAAGCATGATATCTGGTTAGAAACTGGCTGAAACATGTGACAAACGGTGTCAAATTGTCTTTACCAGGAATGATATCAGGAAACCGGATAATAACTTGTTAGGCACATAAAGATACGGCATACTTCAAAACTATTGGAAGAAACCGATTTAGTTAGATTATTCTATGGAGGAATATCTAAAGTGATTGTATCCGAAGTTGATATGGGGAATGCCAGATCTATCAAATCTATATGGGAGTAAGAGAATGAAGATAAATCGAAAGTTAGTCATTTCCGGTATTTTGTTGGGCTTATTTACAATTCTGCTCGGAGGGTGCGGTGTGTCTCCGACGCGTGATGGTATACAAATGGGTGTTATTATTGACGGTGACGTAGCGCGGCGTGGGGGGGTAATGTCCTGCAACACATGGATCCCGATCACGAAAAAGCGGTGTGACAGCAATGGTAGTTCTGATAACAACGATGATATTTTCGCGCTTTTGGACCAGATTGGTACGGAGATTGAAAGCGAAATTTCCGCGACTTGCAACGGTCTTGGCTGCTTTAAGTCAACAATAGGAGCCGATGGAAACTTCTTTGAAGAGGATCCGCTTTGTGTTACGAGGATGGTCTGGTACAAATGCACAGCACCGTTCTAGCATTCCCAGAGAATGGGGCCCTCCTTTTTTCTTATCAAGTTGAATGAAAGAGCCTAACCAATTTGGATTAATGCGATCTCGCAGAGTCGCAATTAATCCATTGTTCATGTAGCCCGGTGTTGTCCTTCGCAATTATTCGTACTTTCGGAAATTATTGAAAAATTTGCATGCGCCTGCCAAGCTGTAATCATGATGAAAACGCTTGGAAATCTTGTTTTGTTCATATGGTCGAAGTTCAAGGTCACTTCGAGTCTCGCTGCCGAAAACCTTGCGCTTCGCCAACAATTGGCCGTAATGAAAAGGACGAACAAGCGGCCTAAAATTCGAATAATGGATCGGCTCTTCTGGGTTTTGCTTTCCCGAATTTGGACTCCTTGGCGCAAATTTCTTGTCATAGTAAAGCCGGATACTGTTGTCCACTGGCATCGCAGGGGTTTCAAACTTTTCTGGAAATTCAAATCCAAAGGTCCTGGAAGGCCTCAAGTCAGTCGTGAAATCCGTGATCTTGTCAGGAGGATGGCTGCAGCCCAATTACCTGGGACAACGTTATATTGTATGGGGAATATTTGTTAGATCAGAATCTGATTGTGCTCTAAAATTTCCTTAGCGTGCATTTCCGCACGAATCTGGGTGGTACCCTAAATACGGTTCTTGATTCATTCAAAGAACAATTCTTAAACAAGAAGATCGAGCTGTGATGTTGTATCGGCTGGGAATGTAGAAGCTAAATACCTGGCTGAAAAGATACAATAAATTATTCTATGGCTGATCAACATATCAATATTGGATATTGACCGATACAAGAGTCAAGATACCTCCTATCGATCTTGACTCCACGTTTTCGATGTGAGTCAAAAGCGGACCCCTTCATGACCCCTTCACTTGGACTCTACCAATTTCTATATCATACTATGCACTAAATTCTTCAAAAAGAAGTGAGTATGGCTATCCTGCTGTCGAAGGAACATGCTTTAAAAATGACCGAAAAACATTTCATCCATATCAATTCATATCTTATTTTGAAGCAGATTTTAGGGAATATGCCAAAGGGTATGAAAGATTTTCATTTTCAAAAGCAGGGCAAACTACTATTTCTATACCTACTCCTGTTCCTGACTGGAATGAAAAATTCATAATTTTTGAAATACAAAAATATCTTAATTATTATGGATACACAGTTGGTGTCGCTGATGGTATTCTTGGAAGCAAAACATCAAAAGAAATATCAATCGAAACGGTCGAAACGGTCGAAACGGGAGCGAAACGGGCGAAACGGGGTCGGGCCGAGCTATCTTACCAAAATAGCGTGAAAGTGGGATTGATTTATATCCATTTTCTTGTCTATAATGGCATTTT
>WTAT01000555.1 GCA_013139415.1 Desulforhopalus sp. | reverse complement strand
GGTAGAACAGGCTGGAAAAACTGAACATAACTGATGCGGTCAATGTATGTCTTCTCCCAAATATCTTAGAATAGATTTAGTGCCTTACCCCTCAAGAGGGCACTGAACTGAGTACTCCTGAAAGCCTGTCATTCAGTTCAATACCCCCTTGCGGGGTGCTCTTTTTAGTACCCCCTTGCGGGGTGTTAGTTATTGGACGGTCGTTATTTAGATAAGCAACAACGTTTAAATTTTTGTCCAGAACCGCAGGGACAGGCGGCGTTCCTGGCAATTTTTTCTTTAGTCACAATGCATTTACCTCGTAGATAGTACCATAAACCATTTTCCTTTGAAAATTCACTGATCTCCTGGAGTTTACAAAGTTGTTCATTTTCCAGATAGGAGCAGGTAAAGTCAACATTACCTTTGCTGTCACCGGCCAGTCCACCCTGACAGTTGCGAATTTGTAGGCCAAGCCAAACTACTGGATGGTCATCAAAATTGAGTGTCTTAGGACGTGTTGTCTTGTGCCAGCTTGATTTGATGTGTTGGGCATGATGTCGGACAAAGGCCGTGTATCGTGACCGCATGAGCATCTCCGCTGTTGTGGCAAGGCTGTGATCGTTTAGCACCGCTAAACAGCAGGAGGAATAGGCTGAACCGCTGCCGCAAGGGCACAGAGATTCTTTGATCATGGGCAACTCCTTTAGAAAAATCGATAAAACAGTTTCAGGAATAAGATTGGCTATTTTTGCCCATCCCCCGATATGGTCAAATCTGTTTTCACACGCATAAGCAGTGCTTGTCCAACAAAGCATCCAGTTCCGCATTAAACTCGTCAGCCGTTGTCGTAACAATGTCATCTCTGCTTGGCCAGACCTTCATCACTTGCGTTGGAGTTCTGGCCTCGGCAAGCTCGCCAACAGGTGGGCCGATTATCCATGTGGGCACATCCAGCTCCTTGTACTTGTGATACATTTTTCTCGCGTAGTCTTCAAAGTCAACAGGAGTTGTCGCATCGTCAGCAAATATGAGTAGTGCTGCACTGTCCCCGCAACGTCCGCAAGGAATGAGCTTGGATTCCACAACCTCTGTATTACTTCTAGGGCTTGACTGTGGAATGGCTCCGCTTAGCGATCCCTTTCCTAGCAGGGCTTCCATTGCGTTCGTCACCTGTTGTTGCGGTACCTGGGCGCAAACTGATAACCAAAGGCATGGAGGAACCAGAAGTTGACCTGGTTGGTGCCGTGCGTATCGACCGAGTGCCGATCAGGGTCGATATCGGTGGTGGTGTTGTAGAGCAGATCAAAGACAAAATAGCTTTCATGCTCGTGGGTACCAATAAGTACCAATAACTTTGGCATTGATCGGGACATGGTTGCCAATCAGCGTCAGGGCGGAAATGCCTTTTTTGAGGCCGAAATATTTCGAGGCATGTCTGGCGTTGATGGTATTGCGCTGCGTTTCGAAACGTTGACCATCGCTGCTTGAGTGCAAGACATCTGTTTCAATGTCATAGTGCCTGAAGATTGAAAGCTTCGCGGTGGCATTGGCAATCAGGTCGTTGGCTTCTTTCAGCGTTTCCAAGCGGAAGAAATTTCGATAAGTCGTTTGCAGATCCTGGACATCCATATCGGAAATTTCGCCCATTCGACCAAGACTCATGTTGGTGCCTAACGCAACGATACAGGCCAATAAGGTTTTTTTATCTTTAGTGCCTTTCACATAGCGATCCAGGACATGAGAAAAGCCATCGAGAAAGCCGGTTTTTCGGTGGACATAGCTGAGCAGGCTGGCGATGCCAATAGTCGGAATGGCCTGGTAGAACTGGTGGTTTTCTTCCACTTCGTCCCGCTTGTATGGCAGCGTCCATTTGACCTTATCGCCTTGGCCGGTGATTTTAATGTCCTTGTTTTCCCTGGCCAGAATACGTTGATTGACGTGCTGTATTTTTTCTTCCAGCGTAATTTTGAATTCGTTTAGGGTTTGCTGGATAGGCACCATTAAGGTCGGTAGGTCCAGTTCGGTGAGGATTCTTTCTTTGTGCTTGCTCCAACGGTTGAGTGGGATCAGATAGTCCGTAATGCTACTGTATTTATTGGTTTTGTGGTTGAAAACATCGCCTGATTCAAACGCTTTGCGAAGCATTTTATAGACGGCAAGCCTCGTAGCGTTCCGCAATGAGGCTTGCAGGCGTCTTCTCGGCGTACACGTATTTTTTAAGCGAGTTGGTCAAGAAACCTATTGGGAAGTTGGTCTTTGGCAGCCGCCGCAAGATTCGGCCCAATTCAAAGTTGAGCTGAGGAAAGGTGATCGCCTCGATTAACGGCGTTTCTTCTGCATGGCTTTTAAAATCGATTGCTCTGACAATCTGTCGCATATTTTTCTTAATGGATCCAGACAGTGACTCCAGATGCTGCCACTGGTATTCCTCTTCCGACAAGCAATTCCCGATCAGGTCCTGAAAGGTACTATAGGCTGGAGACACAACCTGTTGTTTCTCCAGGAAGCTCAGCAGCTCCCGTAAGATATATATCGGCTTAGCTGATCGGTGAACAACTCGCCTGGCAACATCTTTTAATTCGGCCCTGACGTGTTTATCGTACCGGCGAAAGTTGAAATGCTGGCAAATGAGCTTCTGCTGGTTAATGCGGGTAGGCTTACTCGGCACCTTGAATTCGTGGCCGATATCATAAGGAAAGTATGTCCCGATGATGTGGGAAACATCATCGGCAACCGCGTCAGCATCGAAGTTGAAAAATATGCGCTTGGCTTTGAAATAGCCCAGTTGCAGTACAAAATACAATTTGGAGTTGAGCCGCCAATTGTCATCGATGAGGTAGACTTCGTTATCCGCGAGTTCGAAGTAATATTCCCTGTCTTCCTGGGTCAATCGTGGAATGCCGAAATAATTTTGTATTTCAGATTGGGTGAGTATGGAAAGGCGGTTTTGGTTCGCTTTCACGGATTATCGTTTGTAATTATCAGTAGCCCGCTTCTTTTTGATGCCGGAAGGCCAGCACGTAAACCGAACCGGCATTAACTTCGTGGTGATAAAGCGCCACATAACCGGTGTCTCCGAATGGGATGATTAACTCGCGAAATTCTGGAAGATCTTCAAACGGCCTGCCTACCCCTGGTTCCGTTTCCAGAAACGCAAATTGGCGTTCTATCGCTTGACCGGCACGCTTAGCCGCCTGCGGATTTTTTTCTGCCAGAAAACGACGACAACGTTCCAACCCTTGCGCTGCGCCTTCCGTGATAATTATTCGTGGCACGGAGGGATCTCTTTTTCTTCATCCGTACCCCAGGTATTCAACCAGTTACGTACTTCCTGGCCTGTCAGGTGCCGCCCAGTTTCCTTATAAGCTGTCCAAGACGCCAAGGCCTCCTGCTTGAAACCCTCTCGTGCTTCTTCGCGCTCAACGTAGTCGCGAATTGCTTCGCGCATGATCCAGTGCGCTGAGCGATGTCGTGCGTCAGCCAGATGCTGAATCCGACTTTTCAGATCGTCATCAAGTTTTACGGATGTCGCCATGCCGATACCTCATTATTAATAGGTAGTACTTTTTATTACTATACTATAAACCACCCATTGATCTATAGCAAATAAAACGAACGTTTTCCTTGCCAGCATTGAAGGCATCACCTTGTCGGTTGACAATAAAGTATCACACTGAACGTTCGCTCGGTTTTTGCTTATTGGATATGCCCGTGTCTCGACAATGGATCAAAACCCGCAAATGCAAATCGACGCTCTTAAGCAGGCAAAGTGCAAACGAATTTTTATAGAAAAAATTTCCGGCTCAAAGAAAGACAGGCCCGAGCTGAAGGCGGCACTAGATAATATGAGAGAGGGAGATACGCTTGTTGTCTGGAAATTGTCACGATTAGCGAGATCAATCAGACAAATCATAGCAACCTCTCTTGACCTTGAACAGCGAAAAATAACGCTAAAGGTACTGAGTCAAAATATTGATACAGGAACACCGGAAGGGCGTTTATATTTTCACATAACCGCCGCATTCGATGAATTCCAAAGAGAATTGATTGTAGAAAATACCCGTGCCGGTCTTGCAGCTGCTCACAAAAGAGGACGTAAAGGTGGTCGACCGCCAAGCATGACTGAGGATAAAATCCGCAATGCTGAGTCTATGATTAAAGATTCCGCAAACTACCCGTTCATATCAGATATTATCAAGCAGCTGGAGATTGGACGAACGACTTTCTATCGCCACTTCCCGCCTAAAAGGATTAGTGAACTTAGACAATTAGAATGAAATGTTGAGATGGTGGGTTCTCAGGAAACATCTCTTACGAGCGAGCACCCATTTTTGCCTTTTTCCAACTTAAAGATAGGAAAGTACTATC
>WTAT01000336.1 GCA_013139415.1 Desulforhopalus sp. | reverse complement strand
ATTTGGTTGACAAGTCTCCAGCCATTGGCGGCATCATGGCGCAACTGGACAAGACATTTCCGACAAACGACTGTGCCATGTGTATCATCTCCCCCAAGCTGGTGGAGGTCGGCCGGCATCTCAATATTAACCTGATCACCAACACCGAAGTGGAAGGTCTCGAAGGTGAGGCCGGTAGCTTCACGGCCAAGCTTATCAATCACCCTCGCTACATTGACATGGAGAAGTGCACAGCATGCGGTGAGTGTAGTCGGGTGTGCCCATCAACCGCTGTCAATGAATTCAACGAACGGTTAGATCTCAGAGAAGCCACTTACATGAGCTATCCACAAGCCATGCCTCGAGGCTTTGTCATAGACCGCAGCATCTGCGTCGGCTGCGGCCTTTGTGAAAAGGTCTGCTTGGCCGAAGCTATCAATTACGACGACAAGCCCCACCAAACCGAGATGGAAGTAGGCGCGGTAATATTGGCGCCTGGTAATGGGGTCTTCGATCCGTCCAGGTTTGAGACCTACAACTATATGGACCTACCTAATGTGGTTACCAGTCTGGAATTTGAGCGCATCTTGAGTGCTTCAGGACCTTACCAGGGTCACCTTATGCGCCCCTATGACCGCGAAGAACCGCAAAAGATTGCCTGGCTGCAATGTGTGGGCTCACGGGATATCAACCACTGTGATAACTCCTACTGCTCGGCAGTCTGCTGCATGTACGCCATCAAAGAAGCGGTCATCGCCAAAGAGCACGCCCACGGTGAGTTGGATACGGCCATCTTTTTTATGGACATGCGAACCTACGGCAAGGATTTCGAACTTTATTACAACCGAGCTCAGGAAGAGGGCGTCCGCTTTATCCGTTCACGCATCCACAGTATTGAACCCGAGGGCGAATGCGATCTACTGCTCTCCTACGTGGACGACCAAGGTGAGCTCCAGAGTGAAGTCTTCGAGATGGTGGTCTTGTCCGTAGGTTTTGAGGTGGGTGAGGAAATCATTGAACTCTCCAAACGTCTCGGTATTGAACTCAACCAACACAATTTTGCCTTAACGGACCCTTCCACGCCAGTGACCACTTCGCGACCTGGTGTTTATGTCTGTGGCACCCTGCAGGGTCCCAAAGATATTCCCCAATCAGTAATGGAAGCCTCGGGGGCAGCTGCAGCCTCCAGTGCCTTACTCAACGAGGTTCGTTGGACCGAGACAAAAATCAAGGAATTACCAGAGCAAAGGGACATTAGTGAAGAAGAGCCCCGTGTCGGTGTTTTCGTTTGCAACTGCGGCATCAATATTGGCGGCATTGTGGACGTGCCGGCGGTTCGAGAGTACGCTAGGACCTTGCCTAATGTTATCCATGTGGAAGACAACCTCTTCACCTGTTCTCAGGACACCCAGGTTAGCATGGCCGAGGTCATAAAAGAAAAGTCCATCAACCGGATGGTAGTTGCTGCTTGCACGCCCCACACTCACGAAGATCTGTTCCGAGAAACCCTGCTCGAGGTCGGCCTCAACAAGTACCTCTTTGAAATGGCCAACATCCGCAATCAAGATTCCTGGGTGCATATGAGCGACCCGGAAAAGGCCACGGCAAAGGCCAAGGATCTCGTACGGATGTCTGTGGCCCGGGCCGCTCTCTTGGAGCCACTTGAAGAGAGAATGATAGAGATCAAACAGCGTGGGTTGGTGATCGGCGGCGGGGTGGCAGGCCTCAATGCGGTCTTGAATCTGGCTCAACAGGGCTTCGAGGTTGTCCTGGTCGAGAAGGAAAAGGAATTAGGGGGGTTGGCACGTCATCTCCACCGCACCATAGATGGTTTAGATGTGCAAAAATATATGAATAATCTCATCGAGGAAGTACAGACCAACGAGCATATCCAGGTGCTGACCGAGGCACTTGTCGTCGGATTTAGCGGCGCCAAAGGCAATTTCACCACTGAAGTATTGGTTGGCCCCGGTATGTATGAACGGAAAATCGACCACGGTGTTACCATTATCGCCACCGGCGCAGTGGAGCACAAACCAAATGAATATCTCTACTCCGAAGATGACCGGGTGATGACCCAGCTGGAGCTTGGCAACTTCTTACATGAGAATTCCAAAAAAGCGGCCAAGTGGCAGAGGGTGGTGATGATTCAGTGTGTGGGCTCACGGAATGAGGATAATCCCAACTGCAGCCGTGTCTGTTGTCAGGGAGCGGTGAAACACGCGCTGGAACTTAAGGAGCTTAATGCGGATATGGAGGTCATCATCCTCTATCGGGATATGAGGATGTACGGTCTGCTGGAAGACTACTACAAAGAGGCAAGAAGCAAGGGTATCCTGTTTTTTCGCTACAGCGCTGACCAGCCACCTCAGGCGAGCAGGAACGGTGATGGACTCCAGGTTACCTTTACGGACCAGGTGCTGAACCGTCCGGTGCAGATGAGTGCGGATGCACTCGTTCTTGGTTCTGCCACTATGGCGGCCGACACTGAAGAGCTGGCATCCCTTCTTAAGCTGCCGCGCAATAGTGACGGTTTCTTTCTTGAGGCCCATGCCAAACTAAGACCAGTGGAGTGTTCCTCGGAGGCGATCTACCTCTGCGGTACTGCCCATGCGCCGAAACTCATGAGTGAAAGCATAGCTCAGGCACTGGCCGCCGCTTCCAAGGCCGGATCGTTTTTGGCAGGAGAGGAGCTACGTGTTGGCGGTGCCGTTGCCGTGGTAGATCCGGAGCGCTGTGCCGCCTGTCTGGTCTGTGTCATGAGCTGTCCTTACGGGGTTCCAAGAATTAATGAAGATAACGTCTCGGAGATCAACCCGGCTCTGTGTCAGGGTTGCGGGGTTTGTGTTTCCGAATGTCCGGGCAATACCATTCACCTGGGTCACTGCGAGGATGACCAGATTAGTGCCAACCTGCATGCCCTCTTGGAAGGAGTGATCTGATGGAGCAGTTTGAACCGGTAATCGTCGCCTTTTGCTGCAACTACTGAGCCTACTCTGCGGCGGACCTGGCAGGTTCGATGCGACTTAGGTATCCCACCAACATCAAGATTATCAAAGTTCCCTGTAGCGGCAGGGTGGGCATTATCCATATGTTGAAGGCCCTGGAGGAAGGCGCCGATGGCGTCATGGTTGCCGGTTGTCTGGAGGGGGACTGCCATTATCAGTCGGGCAACCTGTGGGCGAAAAAACGCGTGAGCTATGTTCAGGAGGTCTTGGAGAAGATTGGGATGGAGGCGGAAAGGGTGGCCATGTACAACCTCTCCGCTGGGGATGGTCCAAGGTTTGCCGAAATCGCCCGGGAGATGACCGAGAAAGTTAAAGAACTGGGGCCCAGCCCCATCAGGAACGCGAAAAAATTGGCTTCTAAGAAATCGAAAGTGGAGGTGGCCGCATGATCATGGCAAGACCCAAACCCATAGAAGAGATAATTGACGAGATCAAAGACTTCAACAAGGTCTTGATAGCCGGCTGTGACGGCTGTGTCACCGTCTGTGAAGCCGGCGGGAGTAAGGAGGTGCAGGTGCTGGCCTCTGCCTTGCGGCTTTATTTCACCAAAGAGAGCAAGCGCATGGAGATCGAGGAAACCAGTTTGACCCGTCAATGTGATAAAGACTACCTGCACGAGCTCTTGGACAAGATTGATGATTACGATGCGATAGTTTCCCTGGCCTGTGGTGCCGGAGTGCAGTTCATGGCAGAGATGTATCGAAAGAAGCCCATATTTCCAGGGGTGGATACCTGCTTTATCGGGGTCACTGAAGAGCGGGGCGTCTGGGCGGAGCGCTGCCAGGCCTGCGGCCAGTGCATCTTGGCCAGCACCGGAGGGATTTGTCCGATTTCCCGTTGCTCCAAGCGCATGTTGAATGGCCCTTGTGGGGGTTCGGAAAAGGGAAAGTGTGAGATCAGTCCCGATACGGATTGCGGCTGGCACCTCATTTACGAGCGGCTGAAGGAACTTGGACAACTAGACTTCTTCGCCGAGCCCACTGATCCTAAAGACTGGGTCAGCAGCAGGGATGGTGGACCTCGCAAGATCGTCAGAGAGGATGTGCGCCTATGAACACGACAACACCCAGCAAATTGGAAAAAATCTTGGCAGAAGGACACTTTGCCGTCACCTCAGAATGTGGTCCGCCTCGTGGCGCCAACGGAGAGGTGGTGGAAGAGAAGGCAAACCTCATCAAGGACCACGTGGATGCGATAAACGTCACCGACAACCAGACCTCGGTAGTGCGCTTGTGTAGTCTGGCCGCTTGCATCCGCATCAAGCAAATGGGGTTGGAGCCGGTATTGCAGATGGTTACCAGAGACCGAAACCGCATCGGTATCCAAAGTGATATCCTCGGAGCCGCCTCATTCGGCATTGATAATATCCTCTGTCTCACTGGGGACCATCAACACTTTGGCGATCACCCCCAGGCTATCAATGTCTTTGACCTCGACTCCACCCAACTGATTCAGACGGTCAAGCTCATGCGGGATGATGGCCAACTACTCGGCGGCTTTGAAATGAAAGAGCGCCCGAATATGTTTATCGGTGCCGCTGCAAATCCTTTTGCCGACCCTTTTGAAATTCGGGTGGCACGTCTGGCCAAAAAGGTGGCGGCCGGTTGCCAGTTCATTCAGACCCAGTGCATCTACAACATGGAAAAGTTCAAGACCTGGATGCAGCAGGTTCGCGACCAGGGATTGCACGAGAAGGTGGCCATCCTTGCAGGCCTGACGCCGATGAAAAATGTGGGCATGGCCAAATATATGAAAAACCGGGTCCCAGGTATTGATGTTCCTGACGAAATTATTGAGCGCTTGGCCGCTGTCCCGAAAGAAAAGCAAGCTGATGAGGGAATCAAAATCTGCATCGAGCAGATCGAGGAATTGAAAGAAGAGGAAGGGATCAGGGGCTTTCACATCATGGCCATTGAATGGGAGGAGAAGGTTCCGGAGATTGTTGAGATGGCAGGCCTTTACCCGAGGCCCACAGTGGAGATCAGTGAAAACTAAGGCAATCTTAGGCTAAAACGTACGAAACGTCTCATAATAGGAGGTATGAAATGTCAAAGAAATATGTTTTGATCGTTGACGACGATCCCGATCTGGTGGAAACTGTGTGCATGATGCTGGAGGACAAAGGCTACGAAGTGGGGAAGGCTTATGATGGCGTTGAAGGCGAAGAGGCCATCAAGGAACGCCACCCCGACCTTCTGGTTTTGGACGTAATGATGCCCAGAAAAGACGGATACCAGCTCTGCGCTGAACTGAAGGCTGACAGTGCGACTAAGGACATCCCGGTTATCCTGCTAACTGCAGTGGGTGAAGCCGTGCCAACGACCAGCTATACCCATGCCCAGGGAATGTCAACCGAGGCGGAGGAATACATTCCCAAGCCGGTGGACGGCAAGACCCTGGTAGAGGCAGTAGATAGCTTCTTTGGTTAGTACCAGCTGCAGATGCAGGGGGTGGACCTGTCGCCGGGTATCTGGCAATGACGAAGATCAAGCTTCGAGGCCTCAAGCTCCTGGAAGGCGGAGCACATGTGGCCTCTTCCAGCCCTGGTGACGACAATCTCCTGGCGACAGGTGTATGCTCCCCTTTGGCAAGAAACAAGACCAATCTCACTTTTCTTAGCCATGCCTTCCTTGATCAGGGTGCGAACTGCATCACAGCCTTTTGCACGGAAGGCTCCGCCGGCCGTGCCGCTGCTTCTCTTGTGGAAGCCCACCACGCCAGCACTGCAATAGTGGATCTTCACGGAGATATCAGCATTCTCTCCGTCTTTCCCCATGAACAACGACCGCAGGTGGTAGGTGTGCTGCTGCAGGTTCTGGCCAGGAAAGAGATAATCCTGCAGGGCATGGCCAGCTCGCCTTCGGCCGTGTCGACCATTGTTTCTACCGCCGAGACTGAAGCTGCAATCGACACCTTTTTTGAAGCCTTTAAGTTCCCGGCCTATCGCTCCCCCTCTGATTGGTACGCCGCCTATGAAGGGAAGGAACATCTTCTCAGGAAAATCATTGCTTCTTATCAAGAAAAGGTCATCAGGATCTACGATATCGTTCAGCAATCGGACCTTGATCTGTGGAGCCTAACTGTGGCGCAATCAGATCTCGGAGATCTCGGCGCGGCCCTGATAACTCTGGGGCAGTCGGAGATTAGGATGGTCTTCGTAATAGCGCTACCATCTCTGGAGAACAGACTAAGCTTCAGCTTCTGCCTGCCGGAGGGGGGGGAGGCACAGATAAGGGAAGTTTTTTCCTCTCATTTGGGTAACACAGCGCTCACTTGTCATTCCCAGGTAGCTGCATTGTATATTCACGGGCCCCATTTCGGCGATCGGTATGGCATCTCCCATGCCCTGGTAAAAGCCTTGGAAAGCAAAGGGGTATCACTGTTGGCTCTCGGGTGCACCGTATCTTCTCTTTCTGTAATCGTCGGTGAACAGGATCTGGATGGGGCCGTGCAGGCGCTAGAGGCAAGCTTTCAGAGGTCAAGCGAGTAGTACAAATCTCGGGGTTTCAGGTGTCGGGTGTCAGGTGTCAGGAAAGCAAAAAAAGCTGAACGCTGAAATCTGAATTCTAACTCCTGACTGCTTACCCCAGAAAAAGAAAAGCCCCTTGCCAGTAGGACTGACAGGGGGCTTTGGTCTGCGCGGTCTTTATAAAAGACTGCTATTCTTCTTTTTCATCCACTCCGTCTATCACCAAGGAATCAGCCACCAACTCCCAGAGGTACTTCACCTCTACATCCATAAAATCATACTCTTTACGGAGACTCTTCATGATCTGGTCACGGCAGTTGTGGCAAGGTGCTATGAGTAGTTTTGCTTCTGTATCTTTTATTTGTTTGGCCTTTACCCGGCCATAGTGAATGCGCTCCTTTTCATACGGCGAAGCCCAAGCACCACCACCGCCTCCGCAGCAGTAGTTGTTGGCCCGGTTGGGATGCATCTCGACAAAATTATCTACACACTGCTGCGTAATCCAGCGGGGTTCCTCGTAGTAGCCGTGGCCGAAGGTCTTCTCACTCTTCCTGGCGTAATTGCAGGGGTCGTGATAGGTGGTGAGCTCGGGGTGTTTGGATTTGTCTATTTTGATCCGTCCGGTTTCGATGTATTC
>WTAT01000162.1 GCA_013139415.1 Desulforhopalus sp. | reverse complement strand
GTGGAATGTGAGGAAAGCAGCCCAGAACTTCATAACCCTCTGTTGAGAAGGGATGTTTTTTTAAGGTGCAGTAGGTTTTCAGTTGTGCTTTTATTGTTTTTTTCATAATCTCACGCTTCTCAGCGCTCAGGCATGCTCGTCAGGGTACGTTCCGGGGTTTTATCAGACAGAAAACTGCATAAATGAGTCTGTTGATTTATGAGAATTTTCGTTCGATATCAAGGCATGTGAAAAAAATAACCGGAGACATATATTTATATCTCGAGGATTATTTTTTTCACATAACGCGGTAGATCGGGCGAAAAGGCCGTAAATCAACGGGCGCATAAATGAGTTGTCTATTTTTCGTTCAGTTTGTCCTTTCAGAAAGGGGAGCAAAACGGCTCGATATTGCCACCTTAATTAAAAAGAAAATAATGAATCTCAAACCTATTAAACCAAAACGTATTTCAGATCAGGTCTTTGAGCAGATTCGTGAATTGATTTACAAAGGCGACTTCAAGTCTGGTCAGCAGATCCTTCCGGAAAGGGAGTTGGCTGTGTCTATGGCAGTCAGCAGAACCTCGGTGAGAAATGCCATCAATAAACTTGTTACCATGGGCCTTCTTGAACATCGTCAAGGGCAGGGAACCTTTGTCAGTTCACCTGACAACCGGAAAGGCAACCCTCTGGCAGCGGCCATGGCAACAGATGAGGCAACGCTTGATGATCTGCTTGAAGTGCGGATGGGGCTGGAGTGCAACGCAGCGATGTTGGCGGCACAGAGGGCTACCGATACCGATTTCAAGGCAATAGAGAAAAGTCTGGAGGAGATGGAACACGATTTGGAGGCCACAGATAGAATTGGCACTGAAGCTGATGCCGCTTTTCATATGGCGGTGGCCTTCTCGACTAAAAATCCAGTCTTCATCCACCTGATGCACAACTTCTATGATTTTCTTTTTGTCGGGATTAAAAAGAATCTGACTCATATGTATATGGACCGGACAGCCCTGGAGGATGTAATCGTTCATCACAGAACAATATTTGAGGCAATAAAACAAAGATCATCCAAGGAAGCCTTTGAGGCCATGCGTTCGCACATCCACTATGTTCAGGAGTATTTTCGGTCTCGTTGAAGATTTATGTATTTGCAAAAAAGAGCAGCTTTTTTAGTGCCTTACCCCTCAAGGGGGCACTAAACTGAGTACTCCTGAAAGTCTGTCATTCATTTCAATACCCCCTTGAGGGGTGTTCTTTTTAATGCCGCTCGACGGTGCTCTTTTTAGTACCCCCTTGAGGGGTGCTCTTTTTAGTACCCCCTTGAGGGGTGTAAGTTCATTCACGAAATATTTTTCTTGTCAAAAAAACAAGAAAAATATTTCTAAGTCACTAAAATCCGTAGAATTTTGGAAAAACTACAATTGAAATCAGCACCGCAACCTGAATAATGATAAAGGGCATGACACCACGGTAGATATCAACGGTTCTCACCTCCGGTGGAGAAACGCCCTTGAGGTAGAACAGGGAAAAACCAAAGGGCGGCGTAAGAAAGGAAGTCTGCAGATTCATGGCTATAAGTATGGCAAACCAGAGTGGATTCAAGCCGATAGTATCAGCTACGGGGAGAAGAATGGGCACGACAATATAAGATATTTCAAAAAAATCAATAAAAAATCCCAGCGCCATAATGGCCACCATGGAAAGGATAAGAAAGGCCCACTTTTCACCCGGCAGGTTAGACAAGAAATCCTCAACCATATAGTCTGCGCCACTATAGACAAAGACCATGGAAAAGGCTGTGGCACCGATCAGAATAGCAAAAACCATAGCGGTAATTTTTACTGTCTCATGGAGTGATTCCTCAACTACCTTCCAATTAAGCTTTTTATACATGGCAGCAAGGACCATGGCACCGATGGAACCAACGGATGCAGATTCGGTCGGAGTTGCAATACCTTTAAAGATGGAGCCAAGTACTAAGATGATAAGGGTCAGAGGGGGGACAATGGCAATGAGTGCCTTCTTGATACCTTCTCCGCGGCTGACTGAAGTGTCCTCTATAGGTGGTGCTACATCTTTATTCACAAAGGCAAGAACAAGGATATAAATGATGTATAACCCGACCAGTATTAAGCCTGGCATAAGGGCTGCCTTAAAAAGATCCCCAACCGGTTGCTGAAATACATCGCCGAGTACGATAAGAACAATCGATGGTGGGATGATCTGACCAAGTGTTCCAGCGGCGCAGATAGTGCCTGTGGCAAGTTTTTTTGAATAGCCGTATTTAAGCATAACCGGCAGGGATATAACACCCATAGCTACAACCGATGCACCAACGACTCCGGTGGAGGCGGCAAGCAGCGTTCCAACTACGACGGTGCTCACAGCCACACCACCTCGTATTTTGCCAAACAAGGTTCCCATTGACTCCAAAAGACGTTCGGCCAGTTCGGATTTTTGCAGAACAATGCCCATAAAGATAAAAAGGGGAATCGCCATCAGAATGGTGTTATTCATGATGGAATAGATGCGAAAAGGCATCATCGAAAACATCAGGAAGAACTCTTCGGATACGGCTGCAATGGTTGGATCGGGCAAGAGCTCAATGAGAGCTGCTGCCGCACCGAAAAAGATGGAGACAGAACCAAAGGTAAATGCAACCGGGTAACCAATTGTCAGCATACACAGAGCTGCAAAAAACATTACTATACCAATCATTTTGCACCTCTATATATGTTTACGTTTTTCACCACATAGCCAATGGAACTGAAGATCAGGAATATAAATGAAAAGGGAATCATCGATTTAATAATCCAACGGTGTGTCAATCCACCTGGATCTTCAGATATCTCATTTATACTAAATGAATCCATCACAAATCCCCAAGAACCGCTGGAAACGAGTACAGCAAGCGGTAGGAGGAAGAAAATGGTTCCCAGGATGTTTATCATGGCTTTTTTCCGAACTGAGTATTTCTCATAAAGAAAATCAACCCGGACATGGCCCTCGTCTTTTAGCGCCACTGAGATACCAAAGAGGATAATGACGGAGAACAGATGCCATTCCATCTCCTGCATGCCGACGGAACTGTTTCGAAAGAAATAGCGCATGATAACATCAAAAAAGACATTGAAAATCATGAGCAGCAAAAGGATCGAGGTAATCTTACCAACAATATCCACCACCGATTCAATTATGGTTTCGATTTTTAAAAGCATTTTTTCCTGTATTTTCTTTTTTCCTGACATGTACTGGGGACCACATCAATTACACAACCCCC
>WTAT01000196.1 GCA_013139415.1 Desulforhopalus sp. | reverse complement strand
GTAGCCAGAGTCGGCCAGATCCAGGGCAGCCTGCATCCCGGCAATACCCCCGCCCACCACCATCACTGAGCCAATCTTGTTTTGGGTCATCTTTTTTCCACCTTGGATTATTTTAAACTAGTTACTTATGCTTCCGCTGCCTCTTCCATTTCCTCTTCCTCTGGCTCCGGGACAAAATAGAAATCCTCGATGCCACCCAAGGGCAGCTGGTTCAGCTGCAAACCCAGGGTCTTTCCCTCGAGGCCCATGCTGAGTCCAAGAAGCTGGGGATACAAAATGGAGGGAAGCTGATGGTTCGTGCCTCGGGTGGAAGAAATCATTTCTTGCACCGCATCAAACTGAATCTGGCAGTAGGTGCAGGCAGCGCACAGGTAATCAGCACCATGTTGCTTGGCGTCGGCAAGTTTCTTCTCGGTCAAGTCCATGGACAGTTCGTCATTTACCCCCAACAAGGGACCGCCACAACACTCAAGTTGAGCCGGCCAGTAAATGGACTTGGCTCCCGTGACCTCCACCAGCTGGTCGAATAGAGACGGGGCCACCGGGTCGTCAAATTCGACTATCTTACTCGGCCTGAGAGCATGGCAGCCGTAGTGAGTGGCAATGTTTAGATTCGCAAAGACCCTCTCTACCTTCTCCTTGATGGCATCAAGGCCAACCTCATGGTAGAGCACGGAAAGAAGATGTTTTACCTCAACCTCCCCCTCATAGCTCAACCCCTCTTTCTGAAGGATCTCATTTATTTCCCCGCGTAAAGAACCATCTTCCTTGAGCAGATGGTCTGCCTTCTTGAGGTTGCCAAAACAGCACTTGCAAAGACTCAAAATATCGACAGTGTCTCTGGCAGCCAAAGCCAGGTTTCTGGCGGCAAAAAGAACGGAGGTCTTCAAATCGAGGTTCCGTACCGGGTAGCCACAACAGTTGAACTGTTTGACATCCACCAACCCCACACCGAGGTTTGATAATACCGCTCTGGCAGAAGCTTCGTACTGATTGAGATGGGCTGGAATCTGGCAGCCGAGAAACAGAGCATATTTCATGAGCTTTGTCCTATCTACTGTTTAAGTCGATACCGTTGGCTGTGGCATCTTCTCCTTTACCTGCTTGATGGCTCGATTCTTCAGCTCGTAGAGCACATCAGTAACCCACACCCCCTGGGGACACTGCTCCTGACACTGGTAGCAGGTAAGGCAGTCCCAGAGCATATTGGAACCGAAGGCAAGATCCTTCAGCCCCAGGCCACAGGAGTGCATGATCTGATGCGGCAAAAGCCCCAGGGTCTCCTGGGGGTTGTCATAGTTGGCCACCACCGGACACACCGTGGTGCAAGTCTCACAACCAAAGCAAGCCGAAAAAGTACTGGCCTGTTCTGAAAGACCAAGCCCGCCTTTAAACTCCCTATCTGCGGGCGTAAGGGCTAAGGGTTCTGCCGACGGCTTCATTAGAGCACACTCAGCGGCAATGGCCTCCCTGGCTCGGGTCAATGGCGCCGGGTAATTATCGTCAACCAGCTCCTCCCGCATCAGCCCCCGGTAGTAGGAAAGTGGCGAGAGGGCAAGAAACTCTGGGTAACCCCTCTTAAGGAGAGTTTCCCGCACCGTGAACCACAAATCCTGCAAATTGATCCCCACCGGGCAGACCACCGTACAACGACGGCAATTGGTACAGAGATAGATCCCCTCCTGAATGTGACTGAGCTCCTGGGCGCTGAGATCCTTGCCGGCGGCAAGTGCTTTCACCGAGCCTATTTTTTCGGATGGAAGAATGTTCAGATTGGAAATCTGCTCAAAGGCCACGCCAACAGAGCAATTCAGGCTGCAGGTGCAGCAGTGAGTGCAGGCATCAAGCTCCATCACCTGCCTGGTGGCAATGTTGAGCGGATCTGAGGTCTCGTTATCCATGACCGCATTGGCCAAAAGACTGAGCGGACTGACAAAAATGTGGAACATCTTGCTGAAAGGAAGATAGGCCAGACCCAGCCAGCAGGCCAGAAAATGGATGTACCACAGGATCGTCGGCACATTCGCCCGATCCAATCCCACAGCTGCCGGGCTGATGAGCTTGGCTGTGGCATAGCCCAAAAATGCTGATTGGGGTTTGGAATGGCACTCAACGCAGGTCATCTCATGGGCTTCCTTGCCCGCCTCTAACATCTCTGCCTCAAAGGGCCCTTTCACAGTGGGGGAGACCACAGCAAAGGTTTCAACCCAGTAGGCCTCCAGGGCCCCGAGCTCTTCTTCGTCGGCCGCAATAGTGTACTCCTCCACCATCTCCTGATACCGGGAATATGAGGTTATCTTGACACCCTCCAACAAAACACCGGAGATCATAATAACGGCCAAGATGATGATGGCGTAATGATCCTGCCCACTGGTTCTGAGACGAGCTACTTTCAGAATAAAACGACGATAGAGCGCAATGGCTATGCCGAAGATCACCAGGGCCCCAAAGAGATCCCTCAAAAACATAAACGGGTTGATTGTCGAATAATATTCTGGGAACAGCACAGAAGTTACGAACCTATCCAGCGCGTGCATCAGAAGAAGCAGCATAAAGCCAACATAGAGACAGATGTGCATGAGCCACCTGAGAAAATCCTGCCGCAACACCCTTATCTGGAGGAGTCCGTCGAGAATGAAAACTTGGAACAGCGTGAAGAT
>WTAT01000100.1 GCA_013139415.1 Desulforhopalus sp. | reverse complement strand
GTTTAACTCCGTCATTCCCGCGCAGGCGGGAATCCAGTTTATAGCAGAATCAAGCCATAAAGGTCTTTCCATTGCGGATTGTTTTTTTCGATCAATTTCAGCTTCCAGGCCCTGTTCCATTTCTTGATTTGCTTCTCTCTTGTAATGGCGCTTTCAGCAGTATCGTGTGGTTCAAAGTAGACCAGCTGTTTTACATTGTATTTTTTACAAAAACCATCAAAGTGGTTGTTTCTGTGCTGCCGGATCCGTTGAGGCAGATTCGATGTTACTCCGATATATAAAGTGCCGTTTCTCTTACTGGTGAGGATATAAACATAAAATTGTTTGCTCATCGAAATACTTTCTGGATTCCCGCCTGCGCGGGAATGACGTCCACGATCATCCCACCAGTTAAGCGGTAAATCCTGGATTCTCGCCCTGGGCTGGAAGGCGATGCGAAATGTTTTAAAATTCGTTATTACTTGCGCTAAGTGGATACCCCTTTTCGTTTTTAGTGCCTTACTCCTGAAAGCCTGTCATTCAGTTCAATACCCCCTTGTGGGGTGTTAGTTACTTATTGCTGGTCAGCTATATCCAGCCAGCCACCACCCATTGATCGGTAAACATCAACCAGACTTGTTATTACAGTAGTTTGAGTCTGTACATAATCGAGCTCACTGGAGAACAGACTGCGATTGGCATCAAGTACCTGGAGATAACTGGTCGTCCCAATATCATACTGAGCTTTGGACAGCCGCGAATAGGTCTGCAGAGCTTTTACCCTGCGTCCCTGTGCCTCCTGGCTCTTACGCCCCTTGGTGGTTGCCACCAGTGCATCTTCAACATCACGAAAAGCTGAGATAATCGATTGCCGATAATTATAGAGTGCTTCTCGTTGCTGAGCTTCAGCGGTCAGTACCTGACCTTCAATATTTCCGAAGGTGAAAATAGGTGCCAGCATATTACTCCCTATCCCCCAGATTCCGGAATCGCTGTCAAACAAATCATCTGAATGAATAGTTTCAACACCGAGGGCACCGGTCAGAGAGATATTGGGGTAATAGAGTGCACGCGCAACACCAATACGAGCGTTAGCGGCAATCAGTGCTTGCTCTGCTGCAATGATATCAGGACGTTGCTCCAGAAGCTGGGACGGTAACTCCGAGGGAATTCCAGGAATGGTCAGCTGGTCAATGCTTTTGCCTCGAAGAATGGCTTTAGGATTCTTCCCAAGCAGAACAGCAAGCAGGTGTTCCTGCTGCGCGATCTGTGCTTCAATTAAGGGAACGAGCTGCCGGGCATCTTCATACTCAGATTCAACCTGGCTGACTTCAACCATAGAGACAGTTCCGTATTTATGGCGCAAGTTAAAAATATGCATTGAATCTGCATAGGTCTGTTCGGTTTCCTTGGCAATTTCCAGCTGTCGGTCCAGGCCGCGCAGCACAATATAGTTGCTGGCGACATTGCTGACCAGTGTCAGCAGGACGGTACGCCGTCCGGCCTCACTGGCCATCAACTCTGCCTGTGCCGCTTCAGTGGCGCGACGGATTCGACCCCAAAAATCAATTTCCCAGCTCGCCTGGAGTGCTCCACTATAGGTGTTATATGGAGAGCGACCGGGAGCCAGACCAGTCTTGGTATCCTGCTGTCTGGATATTCCTGCCGAAGCCCCAACCTGAGGAAACGCTTCGGAACGGGTTGTGCGCCACTGCCCGAGAAACTGATCAACCCGGGCCGTGGCTGCCATCAGATCAAGGTTGTCAGTTAAGGAGGTGGTAATCAACTCATCGAGTACCGGATCGTTGAACTGCTTCCACCAGGCTACATCGGTCATTCCGGCTGCAGTATCATACGAGATGGTCCAGCTTTCAGGTGTCTCTATAGCCGGCCGCTGGTAATCAGGACCAATGACGCAGCCAGAAAGCACACAGGCCGCGATTCCTGCATAAAGTAACTTACGCATGATGGTCACCTCCAGTTTTAGTTGCGGCAGGCGAACCAGTTTTCTTTTTCCTGCTAAACAGTCCTGAACCAGATTCAATAAGTACAAAAAAGAGCGGTACAAAGAAGGAGGCAATGAGTGTTGAAGCCAACATACCGCCAATAACCCCAGTACCAATTGCATGCAGACTGTTGGCACCTGCCCCGGTAGCGATCACCATCGGCACACAGCCAAGGATAAAAGCCAGTGAGGTCATGACAATCGGCCTGATACGCAGGCGGGCAGCTTCAACTGCCGAGTCGACAACCGACATGCCTGAATGCAGGTTCTCCACCGCAAATTCAATGATCAAAATGGCGTTTTTGGCAGAAAGACCAACCAGGGTTACCAGACCGACCTGAAAATAGACATCGTTTTCCAGGCCACGTCCCCAGGTAGCAATTAGTGCCCCGCAGATAGCAAAGGGAACAGCCATCATGACGCCGATTGGCAATGACCATTTCTCATACTGGGCAGCCAGAATAAGAAAGACCATAATCAAGCCGAAGATAAAGGCGGAACTGGAGGTCCCCCCGGACTTTTTCTCTTCATAGGCCTGGCCGGACCAGGAAAATCCGTACCCTTCAGGAAGGACCTCCTTGGCAACCTCCTCCATGGCAGTGATCGCCTGACCACTACTATAGCCGGCTGCCTGGCTGCCGGTCAGTTTTGCCGCGGGAAAGCCATTAAAGCGTGGCAACATTCCAGCCCCAGGCACATAGTGCATAGTTGCCACAGCCGAGAGAGGGATCATTGTTCCACTAGTCGTCGATCGCACATAGGTTTGATTAAAATCTGTCGGTTTATCACGATAGTCAGCCTGGGCCTGGATAATAACCTGCCAGATCCGCCCAAACTGGACATATTGCGCCACGTAGGAAGAACCAAAATAGGCCTGCAGCGTCTCATAGATGGCAGAAACCGGTACCCCAAGGAGTTCAGCACGGTTACGGTCGAGATCGAAATAAAGTTGCTGTTGGGAGGCAGAGAAAGTTGTGGAAACACCTGCAAGATCAACACGCTCCCTGGCTCTAGCAATGAAGGCGTTCGTCACTTTCTCAAGCTCCTGAGAACTGCCGCTACCCATGTTCTGGATGTAAAACTCAAAGCCTCCTGTGGTACCAAGCCCCGGGATCGACGGAGGGTTTAATGGAAGGACAATACTTTCCTTAACGGCTGAAAAACTTTTCCGCAGGTTGTCGACTACAACAAAAGCGCCGGAATCTTCGGTCGTACGTTCTTCATAGGGTTTCAGTGCTACAAACAGTAATGAAGCATTTGTTTTGTTCTGGCTGTCAATCAGACTGAAGCCATCAAGCTGGAACACCGAATCAACAGCATCATTTTCATGCAAAACCTTGACGGCCTTATCAGAAGCCAGCGTGGTTCGTTCCAGACTTGCCGCATCGGGCATGATATTAATGGCAAAGAGGTAGCCCTGATCTTCTGCAGGCACAAAACTCGCGGGCAATATTTTAAACAGGCTAATCAATGCAAACACCACACCGCCAAAAAGGCACAAACCAATCAGTTTATGGTTGATCAGAAATCGTACCCCAACAATGTAAACGTTAGTAATTCGGGTAAAACTATTATCAAACCATTTGCCAAAGCCCTTCTTCTCGTGTGCAGCAGGCTTAAGGATGCGGGCTGCAAGAGCCGGGGACAGAGTCAGGGCCACAATTCCTGAAATTACCATGGAGATGGCAATGGTGATGGCAAACTGCTTATAAAGCGTACCAGTCAAACCACCCAGGAAGGCAACCGGCAGGAACACCGAAACCAGAACCAGAACAATGGCAACCAGTGCGCCGGACAACTCCTCCATCGCCTTTCGCGCAGCTTCTATTGGCGTAAGCCCTTTAGCCATGTGAACCTCAACGGCTTCAACGACAATGATCGCGTCATCGACAACCAGGCCAATGGCCAGAATCATTCCGAAAAGGGTGAGCATGTTGGTTGAAAAACCAAGCATGTAAATACCTGTATACGTACCAATAATACAGATCGGCACAGCCAGAATCGGGATAAAGGTTGCACGAAAACTCTGCAGAAACAACAAAACAACCAGAACAACCAGTACCACCGCCTCAAAAAAGGTGTGCACAACTTTCTCGATGGAAGCCTCGGTAAACTTACTGGTATCAATAACGTATTTAAATTTAAGACCATCCGGGAATCCCGGTTCAAGTTCTTCAATCAGCGCCCGTACACTCTCTGAAGTCGCAATAGCATTGGCTCCTGGCTGCTGGTAGACAACGACAGCTGCTGATTTTTTGCCATTGAACTTTGTCGTCATGGAGTAGTCCATGGAGCCAAATTCCACATGGCCTACATCTTTTATGCGAACAATGGCAGATCCGTCAGATTCGGCACGCAGAATAATATCATCAAACTCGGCGGGATCGGTAAGCATTCCCTTGGTGGTCACCACAAAGCTCTGCTGGACGCCGGGAGTTGACGGCGCCTGACCTATTTGTCCAACCCCGAAGGCCTGATTCTGCTGCTGGATGGCATTACTGACATCGTTTGCTGTCAACCCGAGCTGAGCAAGACGGTCAGGTTTTAGCCAGATGCGCATGGCAATGTCAGGCACAGGGAACATGCTGGACAGGTTCGCACCTTTGAGACGTTTGATGGGATCGAGTATGTAGAGGTTAACGTAGTTGGACAGGTAGGTCTGATCGTAACGGTCATCCTCTGTATAAAACGCTGCAACCATCATAAAAGCCTGGGAACGTGTCTCTACTATCACACCCTGCTTGTTGACCACATCCGGCAGCTTAGAAGTGGCCTGACTGACCCGGTTCTGCACGTTGACCTGAGCTTGATCCGGGTCAGTCCCGGGCTCAAAGGTCACCGTCAGGGTCATGTTGCCGGTGGAAGAGCTGTTAGAAAACATATAGCTCATGTTATCGACACCATTGACCTGCTCCTCAATTGGGGCAGCAACGGTATTGGCAATAACCTCAGCGGTAGCGCCGGGATATATGGCTGTAACCTGAACGGTCGGCGGAGCGATGTCCGGGTATTGGGAAACCGGAGTCGCTTTCATGGACACTAAACCGCCCAATACAATAATGATCGAAATGACCATGGCGAAAACCGGTCGATCGATGAAAAACTTTGCCATAAGGGACCTCGTCTATTTCTTTGGAGCCTGAGAGGGTGTAGTCTCTTTTTCTGCAGCCTTAGAGGAAGTTTCTTTCTTTGCATCTTTTGAAGAAGCGACCTCTTTAGACTCGGCCACGGGAGTGGTCACTATCTTGACCGGCATGCCGGGTGCAAGACGCATAAAACCATCAGTAATAACCTTTTCTTTCGGTTTCAGACCTTTTTCAATAACCCAGTCTTTTCCTACCCAGATACCAACGATGACCGGCCGTTTCTCTGCTTTATTTCCACTGCCCACAACCCATATCACATGTCCATTAGGGGTTTGCTGAACTGCTCTTTGGGGGACAATCAAAGTATTTGGGCGTTTGGCACCCTGGAGGACGGCTTTCACGAACATGCCTGGTCGCAACAATGCATCCGGGTTGGCAAGATCGGCCTTAATGAGAAAAGTACCCGTCTCGCTGTTAAAAGTAGGATCAACAAAACTCATTTTACCGATATGAGGGTAGCGCTTGTCAGAAAGATACACCTCAACGGTGTACTCATCATTAGGGGGAGGTGTCAGTCGACCTGCTTTAATTTCCTGCCTGCTTCTGGCAAGTTGATTCTGCGATACACTGAATTCGACCCAGATCGGGTCAAGCTGAGAAACATAGCTCAGATCGCCACCCGGGCCAACACTTAAGTAAGCACCTGCACGGACCTTGGAGTCACCGCTCACTCCGGTGACCGGCGATTTGATCACGGTATAGCCAAGATTAAGCTGTGCCTGATCAAGACGCGCCTTCGCCTCATGTACTGCTGCTTCGGCAGACTGCACAGAACCGATGGCATTGTCGAGATCACTTTTACTGGCCGCATCAAGTTTGGCTAAAGGCTTGACCCGTTTCAGGTTAGCCCGCGAGGTCCAGAGCCGGGCCTTAGTGTTGGCCAGAGCTCCTTCCATAGCTTCAACCTGGGCAATAAACGGTTTCTGGTCCATGAGGAACATTTTCTGCCCCTCTTTGACCACATCGCCTTCTTTGTAGAGAATTTTCTCTAAGAAGCCGTTAA
>WTAT01000283.1 GCA_013139415.1 Desulforhopalus sp. | reverse complement strand
CTCCCTGATCCTCGGGGAGAACAGCTTCATTTGTCAAGGCAGGTATTCTGACTTCCGGCTCAATCTACACATCGCGCCTTCCCGAACCTTATTCTTTATTCAGTGGCTTTTGCGATTTTCGTCCCCGGTCACAGCGGCGGGCCCGTCCCGGATTTACACCGGGTTCCCTCACTTGGATTGGTGGTCTTTGCGACACCCTGACAACTACTTTTTTATCCGTAAACCGACCTCACGTCAAGAGGTGATAGCGGCTCACCTCTTGGCACATCTGCTACTCAGCCTGCAACCTCCTGATTTCAGATAACATCTCCCGGCCGCCATTGTCCAGAATATATTCTCCGACCCTTGTTCCCAACTTCTCCGCTTCCTGCGAAGAACCTTTTTCTGTTGTCCGAAGGATTTCAGTACCATCGAGACTGGCAAGCCCTGCGGTAAGAGTAAGTTCATCTCCATCAAGAACAGCGTAGCCAAAAGCCGGGATACTGCAGCCGCCTTCAAGCTTTTTCAAAAATGCACGTTCAGCCAGCAAACAAGCCTCGCTCACCGTATTATTTAAACATGCCCGAATTTCCTCCATCTTCTCAGGAGCAAGGGATGTGGCCGTTTCAATGGCGATACATCCCTGGCCCACCGGTGGTACAAACTGCTGTTCGTCGAACTCGATCACGACCATGTCGCCATAACCCATACGCTTTACCCCGGCATAGGCCAGCATGAGTGCATCACAATCGCCTCCCTTCATCTTCCTGATCCGGGTCTGCAGGTTTCCCCGCATTTCTACGATTGTAACATGGGGATAATGGTGCCTGAGAAAGGCTCTTCTTCTCACCGATGAGGTCCCAATTACCAGGGGCCGTGCACTGTCTGTTATATCGATCGACCCATCCGTGCTCAACAGCACATCATTGACTTTTTCCCGCTCTGTAAAGGCAATAAGGGTAAAACCTTCCGGCAACTGCGACTGCATGTCTTTTGCACTGTGGACGGCGATATCGGTTATTCCGCTCGCCAGCTGATCTTCAAGCTCAACGGTAAACACCCCTTTACTGCCAATCTTGGCAATGGAAGTGTCCAGAATCTTGTCGCCAATGGTCTCCATGGAACTTATCTGTGTTTCCATACCAGCATCATTGAGAAAACCTGCGACGGTCTCTGTCTGCCACATGGCAAGCTTACTTTTTCTCGATCCAATTGTTATCATATTCTCATTCCAACTGGTTAGGTGATATAGTGGGGCCGGGACATATTCTCCGATCACACCTTGTTGTTGACTGTTTTATAGAGGAAACCCCAATCATCAAATTACGTCAGATTACTATATAAGCGGCTTTTACGAAATCACAAGTTTGCGCTCATTTCTTTCAGACAGTCATTGCCTCATATAGTGCAAGTCTGTATCATACTATCATGCGATTACTTCTTTACAATATCCGATACGGCACCGGCCATAAAGCCGGCTACCATTTACCATTACCCTTCGCCGGATTTTTCAAGCGGACCACCGTCAATTTGCAGCGAATAATCAGCTTTATCGGCGCTATTAATCCCGATATCGTTGCTCTGGTTGAGGTCGATTCCGGCTCCTATCGCAGCGGATATTTCTGCCAGGCGCAAACCATCGCCGACAAACTGGGGTATAATTACGTTGTTGAAAGTAAGTACAACACTAATTCACTGGCGCAGAGAGTCCCGGTTCTCAAACAGCAGTCCAACGCGCTCTTGACCAAACAAAGCGTCGAAGACTTCCGTTTCCACTATTTCCAACAGGGGGTAAAACGACTGGTCATTCAAACCGATTTGCGGGCCATCGCCATTTTCATCGTCCACCTGTCACTGAAATACCGCCACCGGCAAAACCAGCTCGAACAATTACATGCCCTTACCCAGGATACCGACAAAGAGGTCATCATTGCCGGCGATTTCAATACTTTCTGGGGCAGTCGGGAGCTGAATCTTTTCCTTGCCGCAACGGGTCTAAAAAACGCCAACCTTACCAATGTGCCATCTCATCCGAGCCATGCACCGCTGCGGCAGATTGATTTTATCCTGCACAGCCCCGGTATCCGAATCGATAACTTTTATATCCCAGATGTACGTCTTTCTGATCATTCCCCGCTGGTCTGCGATTTTTCCTGCGTGCATAGCTGATCAGAAGCACGTGGCAAACGCACCTCAAACTGACTTCCCTGATGCAGTTTGCTCTTCACCGAGACAGTCCCATGATGCGCTGTAACCACAGCATGCACGTAGTTGAGCCCCAGGCCCAGCCCCTGCCGGGATCTACTGCGATCGCCCCTGAAAAGACGCTCCCAGATCCTGCCCTGCTCTGATTCTGAAATCCCCATGCCGTTATCCGTAAAGATTACTACCACTTCCCCACCAACAACCTGTACATCAATTTTTACCCATCCACCTTCTCTCCCATATTTTATGCCATTATCGAGGAGATTGGCCCACACCTGCGATATCCTGGTAATATCCACAGTGGCTGATACGGGATTATCTTCCTGGAAATACACAGCAATTCCATGTTCCTCAGCCACGTATTCATACAGAGTGACAACCTGTTTCAGGGTCGAGCTTACATCGCAATTCTGCAGTTCCAACCGCATGGTTCCTGACTCGGCTTCTGCAACACTCATCATGATCTTCAGCATA
>WTAT01000214.1 GCA_013139415.1 Desulforhopalus sp. | reverse complement strand
CAACTACCATGGCCGCATTGTGTACCCGAAGACGATTATACGTCTCAGGGTCACCGTAATCACCAAATACAACTTTATACCCTAAGTCATGTAGTTCCAAAGCCTTTTGTAATTCATCCACCAGAATTACATAATCGTAATTATAGGAAATAAGTTTTTTTATAAGATTTTTGGTGATGGGATCCAGTGTTGTGAAAATAATATGGTTCTTTGTATCTTCCGGTAATTCTCTAGGAGTTCTTGCTTTTGACTGGGCCTCCAGCCAGGGGGCGTAAAAAAATTGAATGAATGTAAACGGAAGCATAATGAGCAAGTAGACAATACCAGTCAAAAGCACAACCATTGAAAATATCAGGCCAATATCGGAAGTAAAGGTGATGTCTCCAAAACCGAGAGTGGACATGACGGTAAGCGTCCAGTATAAACCTGTAACCCAGCTGAATTCTTTGCCCTCAAAAAGCATCAGGACATGAAAAAGAATACTGTATGTGGTGATAATTAAAGCCAGGATCAAAAAAAACTTGAGCAGGAGGAAAATATTTCTTTTCGTCGTCTTGTTGCGGAAAAAATAGGTAAACTGGGATATTATATATTTCATGGTCAGACTGCTTGTTATAATCGAAACTCAGGCGGGTCAAGTTTTAGTTTTTACATTTTAATGCCTATCCCGGTATCAAAATCCATGGGCCTCCCCGACCGATGAAGAGGAGACCTTTGTCTTTTACCTCCTGATTTTGCCGCAGGGCAACCGCACTCTTATTCGACTCTCAGCGCCTTGACTACGGCTGCTCGCAGACCAGTACCTTTATCCCAACCTCAAAGGTCACCTCGATCCTGCTGGCACTGATCTTCCTGGTTATCAGGCCTAGACCAAATTTGGGATGATCAATTAAGTCTTCCTGGGCAAAGGTGGCGGTCATGGCATAGGGCAGCGCCCCTTCCCTGCTCCTGTCGCCAAGCACTGTCTCAAAGTGAGCAGCAGCCTTCATCTCCGGGCTCATCCTGCCGCCCTTCTTGCTGCCGGTGGCCTTTTTCTTGGCAACTCGACGAACCCCGCTGCTTTTTTTCTTCACGGTGACCGGCGACCGGTATTTATGCCGGGCATGACAGGTGTTGCACTCCACCTTGGCCGCCTTGCCCTCGAGCATAGCGATAATGGTATGGTTGGTAACGGCCTTACACTTGAGGCAGCGGGAATCAATTTCATCGCCGGCGGAAAGATTCTTATCAGTACTCACGGAAAATACTCCTTTAAAAAAAGCCATCGCGTGGCAGGGCTGACGATGAGCAGGGTTGGCAGGGGCGGGCACGGAAACAAAAAGGAACCCTTTATTCGTGTACCCGAAAGAGGCATTTAATGTAATACGAAATCATCCAGAAAGCCAGTACGATTTTTCTGCTTCCACGCCCCGGTTTTGTCTGTCGATATTTAGTGCCTTACAGAATATTTCGTGTAATAAATAACAAGGAATAAAAAATTTACTTTTGAAATAAAATACTTACATCTGTTATTAAGGCACTTATCAGGCTCTGCGTGGTTATTTTATATTTATTTCATGTTTATATTTATTTCATTGCAAAATCTGCACGATAGAGTATTGTGACCATTAATATTACATTAAGTAGAAGCAAATTCCCTACAGGTTCTCCTCGTTAACTCTCGTTGTTTCCCCTTACATCGTTCGTTTCCATAGAAGTTTATGCTGATTACTTAAACCGGAGAAACAGAATGAAAATTTATGTCGGAAACCTTAGTCATACCATGTCAGAAATTGACCTTGGCGCCCTTTTCAGGCCCCACGGCTCGGTTCTGAAAGTCAACGTCATCAGGGATCACTATACAAGGCAATCAAAATGCTTCGGCTATGTGCAGATGACGGACAAAAAAGAGGGCTGCACCGCAATGCGGGCCCTGCATGGGACAAGAATCAACGACCGCCTTCTTGTAGTTAAAGAGGCGCGATCCCGGGATGAGCGAGAAGGCCTTCCCTGGTAATGTGGAATCCTGCAACAAACTGCAGCGGAATATCTTAAAATATCGCCAAGAAATTTCAAAATAGTCCAAGCCATGACCTGCTGATTACCGCTTATACCTCAATATCACTAACCCAACCATTTCATAGAACACATATAAAGAATGACCAGCGGATCTTAATGAATCCGCAGATCGAGAAACCAGGGAAAAGCCCTGGCCGATCATCACGAAATACAAGGAGTATTAATGAGTTTTAAAGATTTTCAGTTTCACCCTAAGGTAAACGCCGGCATTGCTGCCTATGGCTATACCTCCCCTACACCGATTCAAAAAGAGGCTATCCCCTCGATCCTTGCCGGCCGCGATATCCTTGGCTTGGCGCAGACCGGCACCGGGAAGACCGCAGCCTTTGTTCTGCCTCTTCTCCAGCGACTGCTCGACGGCCCCCGCAAAAGAGTGCGAGCCCTGATCGTGGCTCCCACCAGAGAGTTGGCCGAACAGATCAATGACAACATCAGCAAAATGGCGAAAGAGACTGGCCTGCGTAGCATTGTCATCTATGGCGGCGTAGGCAAACAGCCGCAGATCAGAACAATCCGTGCCGGTGTGGAAATTGTTGTAGCCTGTCCCGGCCGCCTGCTCGACCTTCTCAATGAAAAGGCCTTCAATCTCAGAGCCGTTGAGGTGCTGGTTCTTGATGAGGCAGACCACATGTTTGACAAGGGATTTCTCCCGGACATCCGGCGGATCATCAAGCAGCTGCCCAAGGAACGTCAATCCCTGGTTTTTTCCGCCACCATGCCCAAGGAAATTCGCCATCTGGCGGAGGAAATTCTCCGGAACCCGGTAAGGGTACAAATTAACCACACCCTGCCGGCCCCGACAATCTCACATGCCCTCTTTCGGGTTGCAAAAAAACAGAAGACCTCTTTACTGAAGAGCATCATTCATGAGAGGGAAATGACGACCACACTCGTCTTCACCCGCACCAAGCATAAGGCAAAAAGCCTGGCTCTGCATCTGCAGAAAGCCGGTTACAGCGCTGCCTCGCTGCAGGGTAATCTCTCCCAGCAGAAACGGCAACGGGCTCTGGATGGCTTTCGGGACGGCACCTTCAAAATTCTGGTCGCGACGGACATTGCGGCCCGTGGCATTGATGTGCTTGGCATTTCCCATGTAATCAACTATGATGTGCCGGATACTGCCGAAACATATACCCACCGCACCGGACGCACTGGCCGAGCCACACGGACCGGCCAGGCCTTGACCTTTGCCGGCCAGGAGGATAGCAAGATGATTTCTCTCATTGAGCGTAATCTCGGCAAAAAAATGGACCGCGAGGTAACCCCTGCTTTTGCCTGTGAGGCAGAAAAGGATGTGCGTGAAGAAAAAAATACAAGATTTTCTCGAAATATGCCGAGAAGAAAAAAACCAGCAGCGGCCGGGCGTGGAAAAAGCCGGCGCAGCAGGGCTTGCTCCTGCGATTTTGGCATAAGCAAGCCTGTGCAACAATAACCAATTTTGTCTGGACACCCAGACTTTAAGTCGAAGTATCCAATGATGCCTCGGCATTACAACAAAGTGGTTCCCGCGGAACCTATCACAAAGGAGTAGTACAAGATGGCTGAAGGCACAGTAAAATGGTTTAACGATTCAAAAGGTTTTGGTTTCATTGAAGCGGATGAGGGCAAAGATGTATTTGTACATCATTCTGCAATTCAGGCTGAGGGCTTCAAATCCCTGCAGGAAGGCGCGCGTGTCACCTTTGACATCGTCGATGGTCCAAAGGGTCCGTCCGCAGAGAATGTTGTCCAGCAGTAAAAACTGATATCGGACCATTGTAAAGACCCCGCACACTGCGGGGTCTTTTTTTTTTCCGTAATGTCTTTTACGCTGAATACAGCAACTATTCAGGTAGGCTATAGAATTAGCCTACACGCCATACTGTAACTGTTCAGCAGTGCCACATATTCGTGCAGATAAGCCTAGACTTCGAGCAGGTTTAATCGTACGAAGATGTGGTGCTGCTGAATAGTTACCGAATACGAAGCTTTAACAAGGACAGAGTCATGGCCAGAACAAATTATTCATATGAAAAGCGCCAGAAAGAATTAGCAAAGAAAAAGAAAAAAGAGGAAAAAAGGCTGCGCAAGCTTGAGAAAAAGAATAGTTCTGCCGAGGAAAAGGAGAACGTTTCTGTTCAAGAAGATTAACGGCTTTAAACCCTGCTTTTCCTAATCAAGAACACTAACTATATGCTACTGGGAGTCTCCTTGTGGCTTTTTATATTATAAGGAAACGACCATGATAACCGCATCCAATGTTGCTCTCTCCTATGGTAAGAGGGTCATCTTCCAAGACGTCAAGATCAAGTTTACCCCTGGCAACTGCTACGGCCTAATCGGGGCAAACGGCGCCGGTAAATCCACCTTTCTGAAAATCCTTGCAGGTCAGCTTGAGCCTGACCGGGGCGATATTACCAAGAGGCCTGGACAGCGCATCGCCATGCTCAACCAGGACCAGTTTGCCTTTGACGAGCACACCGTTTTCAATACCATGATCATGGGCCATAAGAAGCTCTACAAGATTATGGTCGAGCGTGAAGCCCTCTATGCCAAAGCTGATTTTACCGAGGAAGACGGCATCCGTACCGGAGAACTGGAAGTCAAGTTTGGCGAAATGAACGGCTATGAGGCAGAGGCAGAGGCCGCGGTGCTGTTAAACGGCCTCGGCATCCCGGAAGAGATGCATCAGAAAAAGATGAAGGAGCTTGAAGGCAGCGACAAGGTTCGAGTGCTGTTGGCCCAAGCCCTGTTCGGCAACCCCGACATCCTGCTTCTGGACGAGCCCACCAACCAGCTCGACCTGAAGACCATCACCTGGCTGGAGGGTTTTCTCTCCCGATTCAAGAACACAGTGATCATCGTCTCCCATGACCGCCATTTCCTCAACCAGGTCTGTACTCATATGGCGGATATCGATTATGGCAAAATCCAGGTTTATGTCGGCAACTATGACTTCTGGCAACAGGCCAGCCAGCTTCGTTTCCGCCAGAAGGAGACCGAGAGCAAGAAGGCAAAGGCCAAAGCAGATGAACTCAAGGAATTCATCCAGCGTTTCAGTTCCAACGCATCCAAGGCTAAGCAGGCCACCTCTCGGAAGAAGCTGCTTGAGAAACTCACCATCGAGGACATGCCGATTTCCTCCCGAAAATATCCCTACATCGTCTTCAAGCCGGAACGGCCCTGTGGTGATGTCATTCTTGAGATCAAGGATCTTTCCAAAAAAATCGACGGGGTTTCCATGTTTGAGGATCTCACCCTCACTGTCAACAAGGGTGACAAGATCGCCTTTGTCGGAACCAACAGCCTTGCAAAAACCACCTTGTTCCAGATTCTGGCCGGGGAGCTTACGCCGGACAAAGGCAGCTTCCGCTGGGGGGTGACCATCAACAACGCCTATTTCCCGAAAGAGAACAATGCGTATTTCAATAATGAAGATCTTGATCTTATCGGTTGGATGCGCCAGTTTTCACCTCCCAAGGAGAATGAGAGTTTTGTCCGGGGGTTCCTGGGAAAAATGCTTTTTTCCGGAGAGGAGGCAATGAAAAAGACCTCTGTTCTTTCCGGTGGTGAACGGGTGCGCTGCATGCTCTCCAAGATGATGCTCTCCGGCGCCAACGCCCTCATTCTCGATGAGCCCACCAACCATCTCGACCTTGAGTCAATCACCTCTTTGAATAACGCCCTAATGACTTTTCCGGAGGTGGCGCTCTTTGCCTCCCATGACCATCAGTTTGTGTCCTCCGT
>WTAT01000255.1 GCA_013139415.1 Desulforhopalus sp. | reverse complement strand
TGCCAGCCGCTGCACTGAGGTTGAGAGCGGGGCGCGAAATATCGATCATATCCTCTCGCATACGTTGTTGCCGGAGATGAGTCGGGAACTGCTGAGCCGGATGGTGGATGGTGGGGAGATAGAGGAGGTGAAGGTTACGGTTGGGGATGAGGGGTTTGTGTATGAGGTGGGTTAGCTGAAGAGGGAATTGGGGGCAGAATGTCAAAATATCAAGCCTGACTTTTTTTCTGGTTCCAAAAACTTTCTTACGAAAATTAAACAACGATGGATAACACAAATGGAGGTTTTAGCAACAGATGCCAAATACTGGATGTATTGGCTCCTATGAGAGTGCCATTATATATTGACAAGATGGTATCCCATAGATATGAGTTTCTGAGTGAGGAATAGCATTTATCTGTTAATTTCGTCGTTCCTATTCGAAAAATGGGGCTTTCATGATTACACAGGATAATCGACTTCTTACCATTGATACACCTCTCGGTCCCGATGTGTTGCTTCTGAATGACTTTCGTGGGGATGAAGGTCTGTCCAATCTCTTTAGTTTTGAACTGAAACTGCTTTCTGAAAATCATAATATCCATTTTGAAGATATCATTGGCAAGAATGTCACTGTAGCTATTGATCTGGCGGATGGTAGTCGGCGCTATATCAACGGGCTGATTTCTCGGTTCTGTCAGGAGAGTGGAGATCAACCTGGCCGTGAAAGTCAATTAACCTATGATTATACCGCCACCATGGTGCCGTGGTTCTGGCTCCTGACCAGGACCGCTGATTCAAGAATATTCCAGGAACTTTCAATCCCAGATATCATTGAGAAAATTTTTTCTGACCATGGTTTTTCTGATTACAGCCTTCGACTGCATAGCAGTTATGAGCCGAGAAATTATGCTGTACAGTACCGGGAAACCGATTTCAATTTTATTTCCCGGCTTCTTGAGGAAGAGGGGATCTTCTATTTCTTTGAACATGAAGAAAAAAAACACACCCTGGTGCTGGCTGATTCTTCGGCTGAGCATAAACCCTGTCCAGGTCAGGAAGCAGCGAGGTTTCAGGGTGCATCCGGTGGCTGGGGAGAAGAAGATCTGGTTGCAAGCATAGAGGTACTAAAGGAGATCAGAGCCGGAAGATATTCTTTGAGTGATTTTAATTTCGAAACTCCCAGTGCGGATCTAGGGGTGACTGCGGATTCTAAGCAGAAACTTGGGCCGGGTGAACGGGAAGTCTATGATTACCCAGGGGAATATCCGAAGCGGAAGGTGGGCGATAGGCTGGTTAATATCCGGATGGAAGAAGAGGAGGCCCAGATCACCACCATCAACGGAGTCTGTAATTGTCGTGCTTTTACCAGTGGCTATCGCTTTCGGCTTCTGGACTATTATCGCGATGATATGAATGAAAAGGAGTTTGTTCTGGTTCGGGTGAAACACGGAGCAAAACAGGAGGGAACCTATCGCTCGGGTTCGACCACGGGTGGTGACGCAGAGAACAGTTATGAAAACAATTTTGAGTGTATTCCCCACGAAGTGCCCTACCGTCCGAGGCGCGTTACAGCCAAGCCGGTTGTTGAAGGAGTGCAAACGGCAATTGTGGTTGGGCCGTCCGGCGAAGAGATCTATACCGATGAACATGGCCGGGTAAAGGTCCAGTTTCACTGGGATAGGGAAGGGAAAAACGATGAGAACAGTTCTTGCTGGATCAGGGTAAGCCAGCTCTGGGCAGGGGCTGGGTGGGGGGCCATGTGGATTCCCCGGATTGGCCATGAGGTTATTGTCGATTTTGTGGAAGGAGATCCGGACCGGCCAATTATTACAGGCAGGGTGTATCATGGCAGCAATAAACCTCCATATCCTCTACCGGCTGAAAAGACAAAAAGTACCATCAAGTCTGACTCCACCATCGGCGGAGGCGGTTCCAACGAGTTGAGGTTCGAGGATAAAAAAGACGAGGAAGAGATCTTTCTGCATGGGCAAAAAGATTGGACCATTGCCATTGAGAACGACAAAAATCAGACAGTGGGCAACAACGAGACTCTATCCGTGGGTAATAACCGGGCTAAAACAGTCGGCAATGATCAGAGTGAGGCGATCGGCAAGAATAAGTCCATTACGGTGGGCACAAACCATACTGAACAGATCGTTGCCAATAAGACCATGAACACCGGCGCAAACCATACCGAGACAATTGGCTCCAATATGAATCTCACTGTTGGTAAAAACCAGACTAAAACAATTGCCATCAATTGTGCTGAGACAATTGGAGTGGCCAAAGAACTGACCATCGGTGGGGCATATCAGGTGACGGTTGGTGCAGCCATGAATGAGACGGTTGGCGCGGCCAAGGCAGAGGAAGTTGCCGCTTCCAAAACGGTGCTGGTTGGTAAGGATCTTACTGAAAAGGTAGGTGAAACCTACTCCCACAATGCCAAGTAGATTGTGCTGGAGGCAGATGACGAGATTACCATTAAAACCGGTAAGGCTGTAATCAATATGAAGAAAAGCGGCGATATCAGCATCAAAGGGAAAACCATTACTTTGAAGGGCTCCGGCAATATTGTCATCAAGGGGAAGAAAATTTTGGAGAATTAGCCATGAAACAAGCGCTGGCGAGAAAGGTTCAGGAACTAAAACCGGCAGGGCAGATCGAAGGAGTGAGGGTCGGGACAATAACAGAAGTCATTGACGGACAACCTCTCGTTGATTTTCCCGGCAATACTCAAGGACCGCTACCGGCAAGATATACACGTTCTATTGAGATCCAGATCCTGCAACAGGCCGCTTCCTCGCACAGTGAAGTACTTCTTGTTTTCGAAAATAATGACCCTGAAAGACCGATCATCATAGACATAATCCACTCTTTTCTTGATGAAATTACCGAAGCACCGCCAATGGAACTGCAAGTGGATGAGGCAAACGACGTAAAGGTTGACGGCAAACGGATCACCTTTGATGCCAAAGAACAGAGTGAACTGCGCTGCGGCAAATCCAGTATCATTCTCACCCGGGCCGGAAAGGTTATTATCCGGGGAGCCTATCTGCTGAACCGCTCTTCCGGGGTTAACCGCATTAAGGGAGGGTCGGTGCAGATTAATTGAGAGTAATTAATGCAGATCACAAAGAACACAATACATATGGAAACCGGTCTAACGATTGCTGTCGATAAGGATGGTAGAGACCACTGTGTTGTTGTTGTCAAGGGAACCTTTGAGGTGGGCAAAGAGGGCAACTCAACGTTGGCTGAACTGCAAGAACCTTTGGTTTACGCAGATGTTCACTATGGCGATCCTGGAACGACAAG
>WTAT01000592.1 GCA_013139415.1 Desulforhopalus sp. | reverse complement strand
AGCGGATTCAGTTAAGGAAGAGCTGGGCAAGTAGTTGCTTCCAATGGCCTCAGGCCGAGTTCCGGATCTCAGGCCCGCCGACTAATAGTCCGTGGGTCCACGCATAAATATCACGCAAGTGGATGATTCAAAAGGTAAAAAATGGTGGGCCTGGACAGATTTGAACTGTCGACCTGCCGATTATGAGGCCCGGCTAGCGAGTCTTGAGCCCCACGTAAACTGCGCTGTTTAGGTGCTTATCAAGTGAGCCTATACAAGTTTCCTTACCACTAGTTCGTTCGTGATGTGTTTTTACACGAGTTCTTTTTGGTAATTCTGTTCAATTATTACAAGCATATTCCAACTCTTACCAGTTGCCTTGCATTAACTATGTTGTCGTATAGTTATTCTGATTGAAAAAGTACTATACGACATTCATGAGTGTTAGTTACCTGAATGAACTAGGCTGTCATCCCTGATGGTTAAAATTTAATCCCTCCCCTTTAGTTTGCCCTTTAGTTTGTATTAGTTTGTATTAAATATTATGGCCCTACCACTACCTGTACCAGCATCAACTGTTAAAAAATATGCCATGAATTGTCCTATATATTGAGTGAAGATATTTTAGCAATTTTAGCTTAATAGCATCTCTAATACGATGGGCATAGATAAATGTCTTTAGTTTATATATATTTACTTATGTACAATGGTTTAATGTAGAGATACATCTAATGAGGAGGGTGTAATGAATCATGAAGGTGTCATTGTCTTGCTGTTTGTTATAGGTGCACTTCTTTTAGGTTCTTTAGTCAAGAGCTTTTTTCAAAACTCCAAACTCCCTTATACCGTTATATTATTGTTACTTGGAATCTGTATCGCGATCTTTGAAAGAAGCCCTTGGTCTGGTGAAGGTACCTTTTCTCACATGATTCAGCAGGTGGGGAGTATAGATCCGCATCTTATCCTTTTTCTTTTTTTACCTATTTTGATTTTCGAGTCAGCGTATTCGATGGAAGCACACCTATTTTTTAGAATTGCACCTCAGATTATATTGTTGGCTGTTATTGGATTGATTATAAGTATGATTTTAACGGCATTTGCTGTCTCATGGCTTTTCTCATGGACGATTGGGGTTGCTCTTCTCTTTGGAGCTTTGATCTCTGCCACTGATCCTGTAGCTGTTGTTGCACTCTTAAAGGAAAAAAGTTCAAGAAAGCGTCTGGAGACATTGGTTGAAGGCGAGTCTCTTTTAAATGATGGTACAGCTATTGTCTTTTTTTCTCTTTTTTATGGCTTTGCCTTAGGAACGACAACAGAGGTAAACTCTTTGGCAGTTGTAGGAGATTTTTTAAAAATTGTCCTAACAGGCAGTATTATAGGTATTGTAGTCGGTTGGATTATATTATGGGTTGTTGGCCGTCTGTTTAATCAACCTCTTATAGAGATAGCACTCTCTGTCGTTGCGGCTTATATAGCATTTATTGTCTCTGAATTTTTGCATGTTTCCGGAGTTGTGTCTTTAGTCTCTCTTGCTTTAATGTTTTCAACTTTTGGGCGAACGAAGATCTCCCCCGAGGTAACACATTTTCTCCACCAGTTTTGGGAGATGATGGCTTATATGGCAAATACTCTGATATTTTTAATCGTTGGTATTGTGATTGTCCTGCATCTTAACTTTGACGACTCATCTATGTGGGTTAACCTAGCCCTTTTGTATCTTATATTATTAGCAATTCGAACTGCATCCGTATTATTTTTAATGCCAATATTAAAAAGGATCGGTGTAGGGATAACGAGAGAAAAAGCAACTGTTCTTATCTGGGGTGGATTACGTGGGGCTGTTTCACTCTCAATGGCCTTAAGCCTTGCTCAAGACAGCTCCGTACCACAGGAACTTGGAGAGCAGATACTCTTTTTAACAGCAGGTATTGTGGTCTTGACCATCGTCTTTAATGGATCATCAATGGAGTGGCTTCTTCATATCCTAGGGTTGGATAAGCTTCCTGCAGCAAAGGAGGCTTCTGTGCAAAAGGCGGCAGAAGGCGTGCATCTTCAGATGGAAGAGTTTTTAGAAAAGTTCAATGAAAATATCTTCTTTAATACGATTTCAAAGCCCACACTTCAAGCTTATATTGATAATGTCAAAGAAGAGTCTTCTTATGAAAATGAGATTGATGAAGATATTAATGTTGCTTTTGTAAGACGGCTTTTAGAGATAGAAAGAAGCTCGTATTGGCAACAGTTTGAACATGGATATATTGGGCGTCATGCGGCAAATACACTTTCATCCTCTGTTGAAGAGGCCTTGGATAATCGTCCTTTGATTTATCCAAGAAAGACTTTACTTAAGAACTTTGCTTTGCCGCTGCCTCCTTACTGGATGCTTCATCTTCCATTTTTTTCAAAAAATGTAGAGAAGTGGATATTTACTCGTTTGTCACTTAATTACGACATCGCTCGTGGTTTTGTTGAAGCCCAAGATGAGATGAAAAGACATTTAGATGCTTTAGCCCCTTCAGAAAAAGTAAAAAAAGAGGTCGAAAAGTTAATAGATAAAAATCGTTATACTGCCTTTGAGTTTACCAAAATTATTAAAGATGAGTATAGCTCTTTGATATCATCCCTCCAGCTTAGCTCAGCGCAGAGGCTTATTCTGAACCATGAACGTTCTTTAATTTGGAAGATGCAGCATGAAGGTGTACTGGAAGATGCAGAGGCTCAAAAACTTATTCAGGTTATTGAGGAAAAGATGAAAAATAAACAGTAATATTGGTACAAGAACTGTACGTCGTCAAAAACTTAATAATACATAGCGGGCAGTTCGCGAGGCGGCACCGTGTAGTCATCTGAGACCCTGAAGATTACCCGGTCGAGTTCTCGTCGGTTAGCGCGGCTCTGAAATCAGCGAGACGGGTAATAGAAAGCATTAGTCGGGAAAAACTGAGTTTTCACACAGTCTGGGTCGGAAGCAGACACTCAAGATTGATTGGTTTCACTAAAAAATAAAACCTACACGACTTTCGTTACGAGGGTGGAGTCCCCATAAACAGTGGATTTCAAATTCCAGTGGTGAATGAGAGTGGTGTCGAGAAGGTGAGTTGAGTGGTGATTCTATGCCTTCGACCCTCCGACTAATAGTCCGTGGGTCCACGCATAGAATTCACGTAAGCGAATGATTTGGATGAGAATAAATGGTATGCCTGGAAGGACTCGAACCTTCGACCTGCCGATTATATTGCACTTAGGTTTAAACGTGGTCTGTCCCACATTATCCTTATCCAAAAGGTTGTTGAGGTCGGGCGACCTTCAGAA
>WTAT01000607.1 GCA_013139415.1 Desulforhopalus sp. | reverse complement strand
CTTGCCTGCCTGCAGCTGGCTGTAGAGGAGGAATCCTTCAAGGGGGTCGTGAAGGCCCATGGACGGAACCAGGGGACGAGAGAGGTCTATGCTCATCTTCCAGTGGATATATTTCCGCCCATCCATGACCGAGGTAAAGACAAAGCCGGCATGCACTTTTTGGGCAAGCTCTCCGGCCCATTTATAGTACACCTCTTTGGAAGTGGCCTTGCCCACGCATTGGAGGGCGTGCATCCACTTGATCAGGTAATGATAGTACTGTCCGTCACGGTCCCATTCCATTTTCTCGTCAAAGGGATCGGCTGGCTCGCGTTCGTTCATCTTCTTGCCGATGCGTAAGCCCCCTGCGGTAGGATGCAATCTTCCCTCACCCTCGCCCAGGCCACTGATCCATCCGGTTCTGGTATCATTTTCAGAATAACGGCCGAGGGTCTCATGAACCTGATCCACAAGGGAGAGGGCAAGGGATTTGAAGCTGTCATCACCGGTTTGGCGATAAAGCTCCAGAAGGTTGCAAACGGCAAAGGCGTCGGTCCACAGGTAACGGCTTGGCAGCCTCCCGACCGGCGAAAGCCCTGTTTGCTCGGCAAACTCAGTCATGATTTGCCGGACAAGAGGTAATGACTGGTTCTGTTTCATCTTCCGTCCCCCCTTTCTGGCTGGCCCAAACGCGTTTTTCTATAATGTAAAATCCGGTGGTCTATAATTGTTCGCACTTGGGTAAAACCCTTACGGGGGAAAAGAGGGGTTCTTTTGTTTTTCCTCTATCTCGAATGCAACACTTACGACAAAAACGGGCAGCCGGGAGAACTTCCAGCCGCGCCAAGGCGAGTCGCTTCCGGCATTTTTCACAAATCCCATAGCTGCTACCCACCATTTTTGTTAACGCAAGCTCAATATCATCGAGTTCCTGCCTTTCCCGCTCCTCCAATTGGTCAAAAAGGGTGGACAGAGCCACTTTCTGCGCCTCTTCTTCCTGCTCGATGTCATGCTCACTCAAGGCCTGCCAATCCGATTCAAGTCCATGCAGGCGATCAAGAATTTCCCGACGCTGCCTTAAAAGTAATTCTTTCAGATGTGCTAAATCTTTTTCACCCATACACTTCACCTCCCAGTTCACAATGTTTTGGTTTTAGTCGTTAGTATCTGAAGCTATCACTTTCTGGCGCGCCCAACGGGCATGATATTGAGAGGGGACTCATCGGCATCCATCATCAGGATCTTTTTCACCCTGGAGTCGTCGAAGGCCCCGACAACTACAGTGCCGAGTTCGAGAGTTATGGCCTGCAGATAAATATTTTGCGCAGCATGACCGACCTCCATATGGACATAGCGTACAGCTCTCTCCCCATACTTACCCGCTGTCCGTTCATAGACCGCGGCAATGACAATATTTATGGAAGCTCTTTCTATGCAGCTCTGCCCATAGCCGGCAGCAGCTAAAGCCTGCCGCTTTTCCTCATCACTTATCTGAATCAATTCATGTCCCTGGAAGCGGTATTTGTAAACCCCGACTGGGAGTTGCTCAATCTGCCCTACTACCAAGTATACCTCGAGGGGATAGAGGGCGCCGGCAGAGGGTGCGGTTCGCATGCCGTTCTTCCTGTTGATCCCTTGCGCGGCCCACAGAAGCTGCGACACTTCCGCAAGCGTCAAATCTTCTCCTTGGTAAGAGCGGATCGACTTCCTCGCCCATAAAGCGGCTTCAACTGCCACCTTGCTGTCAAATATGGGTTCTGGCAGTTTAATCACGGTACGCTCCAATTTTTTTGCAAAAAGGTATGCAGAGAGGCAGTGAGTAACTGAATGAACTTCTTGTTGTGGCAAGCATGCACTGCACTGAGCCGGTTTTCCTCGAACAGGGCGAGATGCTGTTGCCCCAATGGCCCGCTGCGCAGGTAGTTTTTTAGTCGATGCGGGAAGTTGCTCATGGTGACGATCGCTTTAAGTGAATGGCACGAGGGCAGATAGATTTCTCTCTCCTCAAGCTGCAACATGGTGGAACCCTGGCAGGCCGAGAAGACCTTCAGGTCCTTCACCCTCGCCAGGAGTGCAAGCGCTTCCTGGAGGTCGTCCTCTTCGCCGCGGCTTACTTTTGCCAGCTCATCTTGGTATTCCGGCCTGGACTCAATCCGGACAAGATCTCTGCGGATAACGTGAAACAGCTCCCGGCAACTCTTTTCCAGGGCCTCCTGGGTAAGGGTTGTCTCGTCTTTAATAATGCGGGCGTTGGCGTCATAGAGGCGTGCCACGCGACACCAGTGGGCTGCGCCAGTGAAGCAGATCTTGCGGTAATGTTCGCCGTAGGCAAATTCCTTGCAAAAGTTGTCGATATGCTCCCGGGATTGCTCGTCAAAATAGAGAGTGCGGTGCAAGAGCAGAACGCTGTCTCCTTTGTGGGCGGCGGCAAAGACGGCGATTTCCACCTCCCCGCCCAACACATCCCCTGCTGGTTGCTGCACCGCAAAGTAGAATGATCCCTCTTTGCGGCGTTCGCTCAGACGCATAGAGCCCCCTCGGCTGCAAAGATAAAAAATTATTCCGCAGTGAGGTGCTTGTCGACACCCCGTACCCCGCTGGTCTGTGGGTCTGCACAAATTCTCGTTTTCACCTCAGTATCCCCTTCACAATGACATCCACAGCCTCTTCAGGTGAGAGCCCGTGGGCCATGAGGGTCTCAAGCTGTCTCTTATCCACGCTGCCGATGGCCGCCTCATGGGTTACCTTGGCCAGGGGGTTGGTCACCCGCACCACCGGGATGGCGCTCGCAACGGCATTGTCCTTGACAATCTCCATGCAGTCCACATGCCCTCTGGCCCCGGCGGCATTACCTTCCGTGATGCCGGTTATCTCTGCCGACGCCTCATCCTCGATGGCGACCCGTGTTTTTATCAGCCCCCTGGAATTCTCCCCGGCAAGCACCACCTTTTCCTTTATCACTATTGTGTCGCGGCCATGGCCGAAGACCCTTGCTGTCAATTCGACCACACCATTTTCTTCCGCCTGGACCGCATAATCTATGGCAAGACTGCCCACCAGGCCGGTAATCAGATTGAACTCGCCAAGATATCTGCCGTTTTTACCGACGCTGATAACGGCCTTGGGTAGAGTCTCAACCCCACCATACCTGCCATGGAAGTGGGTCTCGGAATAGCGCATTTCAGCCTGTCCTTCGCAATTATTCGTACTTTCGGAAATTATTGACAAATTTGCATGCGCCTGCCAATCTAAAATCATGATAAAAACGCTTGGAAATTTTGTTTTGTTCGTTTGGTCGAAGTTCAAAATCAC
>WTAT01000138.1 GCA_013139415.1 Desulforhopalus sp. | reverse complement strand
ATAACCGTAAATGATATTGTAAGATTGGTTTTTTCAATCGGAAAACATCGCATGACCATGAAAGGCGAAGTGCGATGGGTGGACAAAAAGGTATTCGGCATCAGGTGTATTAATCCTGAAGAGAGAGATGTCGAATTTATAAACAGTATTTTTACAGCCATGCATTTGCGCTAAGCGAAATCGCAGGCTGAAAAGACTGCAAAAGAAATCAATAAAAAAAGGGTGGTTTGCCATAGGCAACCACCCTTTTTTTATTGTAGTGTTACCTTTAATTATTGAAGAGTAAAGGGTGCAGTTGTCATAACCTGGTCCCAACTGTATCCTGAAGCGGCAACATCGATCACCGTTGCAGTATATGAGCCTGTAGCCGTTCCTCCCTGGCCTTTTTTGTTTGGTCCTTCAGTTTGCCAGCTGACTTCGGCAAAACCATTAGCGTCAGAGGGATTCGACGTCAAAGCGACGGTTGCAGGTCCGGAAACCACAAGTTCAACCACTGCATTTTGAACAGGAAGCAATGTTGAAGCATCAAGGACAAGAGCCCTGAGCGTGACAGCATCACCTGCATTGAAAATACTCTGCTCAACAAAGGTAGTGGTTTTGTTTTTTCCTTTTCCGGTTGTCTCGTAAATACCGGTCGTGAGGGTAGAGACTCCAACCCGTGCCTGGCCGCTGTTATTCGGGGTTGCACATAGAATCTGACTGAAATCAGATTCGCATGTCGCATCATAGCGGGATGTAAGCTTGTAACAATAGACCTGGCCGTTGGTCAGACCTGTGTCAGTATATGTAGTTGTAAGTCCGGTCTGTGCTACCAGTTGGGCTTTTCCTGCCTGATCATAGTAGACATTGTATCCCTCGATATTTACGTCACCAGTGTGTTCATCCGACCAGGTGAGGGTTGCTTCACTATTTCCTGGAACTGCTGAAAGAATCGTCGGTACTGGAGCTGTGCATGAAGGCTGTGCATTACCCCAGCTGGTCGATGCCATGACATAAGGAGCAGCCATTCCGGTATTCAGCCACGCCTCCAGCATGTATGTCCCTTCATTTGCCAGAAAAGCATTCTGACCTTTATTGGCAAGGTTCAGAAACTGGATATACTCCCAGCTGGTGGGTTGATACAGTAGGTCGATAGTAGCACTGTTGGCTCCGGCAGGAGGGTTAAGTGCGAATTCGTCCCAGTAATTATATGCGCCTCCGGTTCCTGGGTTTCCATACTGGTCTGCAGGAACGGGCAGGGAATTACGGGTTCGCGCCGTATCGTAGCTCATGCCATAAGGCGGGATACGATTGTCTTTGAGAACAACATTATTGATTACAAAATGAAAGGTTTCAAGCTCTGTGCCGTTTGCTGATGCAACAAGATCGCCAAGGGTGTGGGTGACCGTGCCTGTAGTCCGGTTAAAACTTAATATCATACCATCATCATAACCAAGACTTGACAACTGCGCGGCCCATTCCTGACTCATTCCGTAATGTGCTTCATATATTTTGGTGTTTGTATCGTGGAGATGAATAATAGAGTCAACCTGGGCAGGATTTCCATTAATGATAGTGTCAATTTTTCCGTATTTACCATCTTCTCTAAGAAGTGTTGTTCCATCATACCATTTGATATTTAGCCACATTCTGCGTCCTTCAGGATATCCTGAAATAAGTTTGTGACCTGTATGGTTGACAATCTTCAGAGTATTTCCAGTTACTGAGAGAGAGGCGGCAAGGTTCAGCTGTTGTTTGGCACGCAGTTTGCCGTCATTAATGGCATCAATCTGTACATTAGAAAGCCCACCTCCTAAACGAAGTTTGTCTTGAGTGTCAAGGTAGAGTATTGCCTCAGGCATCCAGTAGTTTCCGCCGGTCATATCATGAAGGGCGAGATCATTTCTAAAGGGAGGATTTTTATTGCATCCCTGTCCAAAAACAGGTCGCATATGGCAGGACTGGCAGCTGTAGTAACGAGGATCGCCATCTTCAAAGTTGGCACTTTTAGTGCCGCCTTCAGTGGCATCATTATAGATGGCTTCAAGTGCACCACCCTGGAGATCCTGCGGCAGGGTGAGATAATCATCAACCAGTGTTTGAGAAATAAGACCTGATTTGTATTCGCTGAATGTTCTTTCGACAACACCGTATTTGTATGGCGCGTTGTTAAATGCGGCCTTGGTGTCAACTGATCCATCCAGGGCACCATCTGCAGTAATACCGGCTGTTATCTGTGCACCAAAATTATGGGCCAGATTGCCGACAGCGGGGTTTGAAACATCGTGACAGGTACCACAGAAGTCAACAGAGCGAATGAATTTTGACTGTATAAATTTATGTCTGGCCTCGGCATTGTCATAAGGCCCTAATTTGTCAGATCCTCCCCAGATAGAAGCCATTCCACTGCCGTAATAGCCTTCCTGCCCATCATTAGCAATATATGGATCATTCATAACTCCCTGAAGATTGGTCTCAGAATTATCAGGATTTGTCACCTGGTGACAAAAATCGCAATCGACACCGTCGGAGTCTCCAGCGGCAAGGCCGGAGCCATCTGTTGGTGTTGAACGGCCGGCGAGCCATCCTGAAGTACTGTGGCAGCGAATGCAGAGGTCGCCGGCACCGTCAAAATCCTGCTCGGCTATGGCAACGGTTGCCCAGAAGATCGGGTCGCGACCAGCATTGGCCATCATACTCCCTCGCCAATTGTGGGCTGGTTCGGTTGCTGTGTTGTAGCCGCCGTGACAATTGTCACATTTGTCAGGGGATTCAAGATTTCCTATTTCCCGAGGCTGTGTTCCCGGCTGGTCGATAACCAGTGGAACAGTATCAGCTCCGTGGGCAATGTTGAAAATAAAGAGACAGAAAAAAACAGCAATTAGACTTTTAATTAGTTTTCTTTTCTTCACCGGAACATCCTCCTCGCTTGAAAAATTCGACCTTAAAGAAATAGTTTTTATGACGTTGTAGTATTGACAACCTTAATAATGATTATCAATCAATAATTATAGATATAATAAAAAGTCGAAATAAATTAGCGGCTGAAATGCTGTTGTGTCTCTCTGTTTTACTTTTGCTTATCCCGGTGAATGCCGGTATGGCAGAGTTTTTAAGAGATCGTTACATTAAATAGATAAGGACTCCATAATTTATATGTCACTGAAACAAAAAATAAGGCATAGTGTCTTTCTCAGTAACAACGGATATCAACAGAGAGGTTTATCATGGGTTGAAAACAGATAAGTACATTATCTCCGGACGAGATAACCAACATTTGGGATATAATGAAGCCCATTATCCTTGCCATTGCGGCCCTTGGGGTGCTGGCATGGCTGGTAAGTTACCTGTAATTTATGAATGAGATTGAGAACTCTTTAACTCAAGTATTTGGCTTTTCTTCTTTTCTGAAAGGACAGGAAGAGGTGATCAGCAGGGTCATGGACAACC
>WTAT01000152.1 GCA_013139415.1 Desulforhopalus sp. | reverse complement strand
AACCATCTTTCTCCATTTTCTCGCCTTTTCTATAAAGCTAGTGGAGCCACAGAGCAATGAGCCAACCGGTGCGCCTAGTCCTTTGGAGAGGCAAAGAGATACCGAATCGAAATGTCGGGTGATATCCTGGGCAGGGACGTTCTGCTTGACTGCAGCGTTAAAAAGCCTGGCCCCGTCGAGGTGCAGGATGAGGTTCTTATCTTTTACGAAAAGTGCTGCCTGTTCCAGGTATTCGAGGGGAAGGGATTTGCCGTTCTGGGTATCTTCCAGGCAGAGAAGACGGGTTTTTGCAAAATGAATGTCGTCTGGCTTGATCTTTTCTTCGATCTTGGTAAAAGACAGAGTGGAGTCCGGCTCAAATTCAATAGGCTGGGGCTGGATGGAGCCGAGAACAGCGGCACCTCCGCCTTCATACTTATATGTGTGGGCCTGTTGGCCGACGATATATTCGTCACCCCGCCCGCAATGGGACATGATGCCGATGAGGTTGGCCTGGGTGCCGCTTGCCGTGAAAATTGCCGCCTCAAAACCGAGCAATTCGGCTGCGTAACTTTCCAAGCTTATTACCGTCGGATCATCCCGGTAGACGTCATCGCCCACTTCTGCTTTGGCCATAGTTTGGCGCATTGCCTCGGAGGGTCTCGTGACGGTATCGCTTCGTAGGTCGATTATTTTCTTCATATGTTTTACCCGGTTGTGGCCTGTTAAAAAAAGTATTAGAACCTTAGGGATTCTTTTCTTGTTTTTTGTAAAGAATTTCGTGAAGGTACTTATCCCGCTTGTCGGGGTTAAAACCTCTGTTGCGGACGTGTCCGTCCTTCCGGTCGACACCTGGCAGGGTGTTAACGGCATGGTTTGAAAGTTGTTGCTGGCAGCAACGGTACAAGAGACAGAGTGAAAAAGCGATGGGAAAAAATATGGGGCTTAGTGACGCACAAAAAGAGATTCTGGCGGAGGCGAAATTCGCCCTCAACCACCTTTCCGAGAAAGAATTGCCTGCATTTATAGACCTGGAAGTTGATTTGCCAGGTGTGGATGATGACAAGTTGCTTGAGTTTCTGGAGCTCACAAATATATTGTATCGAGCGGGAGAACCACTGATTTCTGACGAACAGTATGACTTTTTCTTTCTCGAAGAATTGAGGACCAGGAGTCCCGATCATCCATATTTGCATACAGTGGAGCCGGAACCGCTGGCGGAAGCAAAAACCGTTGAATTGCCGGTTCGTATGCTTTCAACGGAAAAGGCCTACGAAATTAAAGTAATAAAGCGATGGGCGAAACGGATAGAAAAGGCGGCCGGAGAATGTGGGGTCGAATTCGAAAAACTCCTTTTTCTGGCAACCCCAAAGCTTGATGGTTTCGCCGCCTACGATGATGGGAAGACCCTTTATACCCGCGGAGATGGACGACGCGGTACAGATATTACCCGTGTTTTCGAGCGCGGTCTGCAGGTGGTAGATGGTGGGGCACGGGGACTTGGGGCGGGTGAGGTCGTCGTCAGTCGCAGCTACTTCCAAAATCATCTGGCCGGGTTTTTCGACAACTCCAGAAACTTTCAGGCCAGCCTGATCAAGGAAAAGGAACTTGAGCCACCAGCAGCGGAGGCAATTCGGTTGAAAGAGGCAGCATTTTATCCGTTTAGTCTTCTGCCGAACTGGGAGGGGTCTTGGGCAACACTGTTGGCGGACTTCGAATCCGTCGTTGATGATCTGTGGCAAAGGGTCGACTACGATATTGACGGAATCGTAATTGAAATTTGCGATGCAAAAATCAAAGAATTCATGGGGGCCACCCGTCATCACCACCGCTGGCAGATTGCCTTTAAAAGAAACACCGAAACGGCAGAAGTGCAAGTACTCCGGGTAATTGCCCAGACTTCTCGGTCCGGCCGGGTGAACCCGGTGGCTGAGGTGGAGCCGACCAGGCTGAGTGGTGCGCTGATTAAAAGGGCATCGGCACACCATTATAATATGGTACTGCAAAATGGTGTTGGTCCGGGGGCTAAGATCAGGCTGTCGCGGAGTGGAGAGGTCATCCCGAAAATAGAAGAGGTACTGGTTCCGGTAAGTCCGCAGTTACCAGAGACTTGTCCGAGCTGCGGCTCGACTCTTATCTGGGAAAATGATTATCTGCTCTGTGTTAACAATATGAACTGTCCGGCTCAGATCACCCATTCAATCGAGCATTTTTTTAAAGTTCTCGGTAATATTGACGGCTTCGGACCTTCTTCGATAAGAAAGATTTATGAAGGTGATATCAGAACCGTTCCTGGGATCTACGCCCTGGCGGAGGAGGACTTTGTCACTCTTGGCTTCGGACCTAAGCAGGCCGAAAACATGGTCGGTCAGTTGCAGAGGAGCCGAACTGAGCCTATTGAGGACTGGCGTTTTCTCGCAGCCTTCGGGATCTACAGGATGGGCATGGGAAATTGCGAGAAATTGCTGACTGTTTTCCCCCTTGGGAAAGTCTTTGAGCTGAGCAAGGAGGAGATTGTCACCATTAAAGGTTTCAGCGAAAAAATTGCCGATGCCATGCTCTCCGGGCTGTCGGCATCAGCAGGACTCTTTGACGTGTTGTATGGGATGGGCTTTAATCTTATTAG
>WTAT01000216.1 GCA_013139415.1 Desulforhopalus sp. | reverse complement strand
TGGCAAGACTGACATCAACGGCGGCCTTTGCAGATTTACACTCTGCCCGCCGGGCCTTGGCTGTTGTCATTGCATGATCAACCTCTTCCTCAGCAATGGCCTCCTGCTTCTGAAGCTTTGCAACCCTTGCAGCCTGCCTTTCGGCAATGTCAGCGTTCAGGCAGGAGGCTTCTGACTGCTCCCTGGATGCAGCAATTTCACTTTCGCGAAGCACGATCTCGGCCTGCAGATCATCATTCCAGAGAGACAGCAAAAGCATCCCCTCTTGAACCCTCATCCCTTCGTGAACAGCAAGAAGGACAATCTTCCCACCAATGGCAGGCGCAAGCAAAGCACGCCGGCACGCCTTCACTGACCCGGCTTTGGTATTGACAACAGTAGACTCTATAAGACCTCGTGTAACTGGTTTTACAGCAACAGTGACGGGATCAGGTCGGGTTAGGTAATACACTCCCCCTCCACATACCAGTAAAAGAATAGTCCACAGAAAAATATTCCGTACGGCACGCTTCATTTAACTATTCCATGAACCATGGCTCCTGCTGCTGTAGCTATAGTTGTAGTTGTCTTTTGTAAAAAATCTCTATGTTTCATTATCTTTCCATGCTAACCACAAAACCTACAAGAAATCTTGCTTAATCGGTAATATCCATTAACTTATAACTGTAAACTTAAAACTGTAAACTTAAAACTTTCCATATGAACTTCATTAAAATCATCTCCGCAACCCTAATTGCCGCTGGCACCATTCTGCAGCTCACCTCCATTATTGCCGGATTCAGACTCAAAAAACGATTACCGGATCAGGTACGGGATAAGTGGTTGCAAGTTGTCAGACTTCTGATCTTTTTTTTCTGCGGCCATCTGCTCTTTGCTTTTCTACTGCTGCATGATTTTCCCTATCCGCGGGTCCTTATTGACGCAAGTATCTTTTTCGGCGGTGTCTTTGCTATGCTGCTCATCACTCTGACCAAGACCACTGCCCAAAAAATCATGGAGAAGGAAGCCCAAATATCCAAGGCTGCCGCAGCCCTCAAATCCACTGACACCAAACTGTCTAAGGAAATAGTCGCCCGGCGGCATACTGAACAGGAGCTTCAAAAGGCCAAGAGGCTGTTTCTGAAAGATCTTTTTGAGATGATGGACGAAGTTCTTGCCAACCGGGATCAATACACCTTTAATCACGCCATTCATGTCGCGACTATCTCAAAAGAAATCGGCAGGGAACTGGGGCTATCCGAGGAAGATCTGGAAAGTCTGGAACTCGGCTGCCTGGTACATGATATCGGCAAAACAGCTATCCCTGACGATGTCCTCCTTAAACCAGGCCTTTTCGATTACCGTGACAAAGACATCATGACCTATCATCCCCTGATCGGTGCCAAACTTATTGCCCGCCACATTCAGGACGACCAGATCACCGACATTATTATCAATCACCATGAACGTCTCGACGGCAGCGGTTATCCCGCGGGACTCAAGGGCGATGATATCGGGCTTCTCCCCCGCATTGTTGCGGTGGCGGACACCTATGATGCTCTTGTCTCCAAGCGGCCGTATAAAAAGTCTTTATCCCACGAAAAGGCTATAAATATTTTGAAAAAAGAGGCCAAAGCCGGCCGTCTTGATAGCAGGATCGTTAGAACCCTTATCAAGGTTCGCCAATCCATCAAATCGATGGATGCCGGCAGGCAGATCACCGCCGGCTTTATGAAAGATGTCGAACTATTTCGCAACCGGAGCTATTTCCGAGAGCCACTTACTGATTTTTATAATTACCGTTACCTTTTCTTCCTTGATGATGCCAAGTTACTGAAAAAAAATGAACTACTCTATGATTTGATTCTTATAAACTTTCCAAAATTCGGAACCTTCCAGCTTGATATCGGCTATGCAGTTGCAGATCAGGTACTTGATGAATTGGGTGAGAATATCCTTAAAAAATGTGAGGAATTCAGCAGCAGGCGTGAGCATTATGACGGCTCGGTCATGATATTTAGAAAGGGGCTTGATTATCTAATCTATTCCGAGTGCGAGGAGGACGATCATCTTGCCGATCTGCTTGAGCAGGTCACGACACTTCTGAAGCAAGCTGAAACTGACTGGCATCTCCTTTATAATGTTTTTACGCAGCGGTATGAACCTGGTTTTCCGGTGATACAGGCAATCTGCCGGCTCTTTGAAAAAACACATACATCCTCAGCCGTAAAACAAAAAAAGCCACAGCCTCTATCCTGGGAGAAGGATAAAAGCTGTAGCTTATGAGTTACAGCACACAGGCTCTATTTATTTCTTCACAAGTGAGCCGTCAACAAGCTGATCAACAACTGAAGGATCAGCAAGGGTAGAAGTGTCACCGAAGTTATCATAATCTCCGGCAGAAATCTTACGCAGGATACGGCGCATGATCTTACCGCTTCGTGTTTTGGGTAAGCCGTCGTTAAACTGGATGAACTCCGGTGTGGCTATAGGACCTATTTCCTTACGGACATGGGCCCTCAGTTCGGCTACCAGATCATCACTGGCCTCAACACCGGCATTCAATGTAACAAATGCGTAGATGGTCTGGCCCTTGATCTCATGGGGGGCGCCAACTACCGCTGACTCAGCAACCTGGGCATGGGCCACAAGGGCGGACTCGATCTCAGCTGTTCCCAGTCTGTGACCGGAAACGTTGATAACGTCATCAAGACGACCCATAATCCAGAAATAGCCGTCCTCATCCTTTCGGGCGCCGTCTTCAGGATCATAGATACCTTCAAACTTGCTGAAATAAGTCTTTTTGTAGCGCTCAGGATTTTTATAGACACCACGAAGAATACCTGGCCAGGAATGCTTGATGACAAGGCGACCGCCTTCATTTGGTGCTGCCTCGTTACCATTCTCATCGTAAATGGCTAAATCAACAC
>WTAT01000118.1 GCA_013139415.1 Desulforhopalus sp. | reverse complement strand
TGAGCATCTAAAAGGTCTATGATAGATTTGATTCCCTGAACATATGAATCTGTGACCAATTTTAGGTTGCTTCGCGCTGCATAGGCAGCATCTCTTGAGAGATTGATTGATGGGTAGGAAGCCCTTGTGTTATTTGAAGCGATGAGGATTGTCTGGCTGAGGCGTTCCTCAAAAGCCTTGCGCTGAATCCGCAATCGATTCAGTACAATTTTGGCCTTGCTCATTGTCGCAGACTTCCTTCCTCCTTCAAAAATGGGCAGGCTGGCATATACACCTACAGACCAGTCAGTGTCACCTAAACCATTAAAATCTTCATCACGCTGTCCTTCTCCAGAATCAGAAAGGTATTGTTCAACATCTCCCTGGATGGAAACAGTGGGTACCCAGTAATCACGCTTTGACTTAAGAACGAGCCTCTCCTGGGATGCAATGTCAGCATCTATGGCTTTTAATTCAGGGGAGCTCTTTAGTCCTTCCTGAACCGTGAAATTTTGAAAATCCGGGAAGTAGCGAGGGTTTTTAAATAGCTTATAAAACAACTGATTGCCAGTAATGAGCAAAGGGTCACTCAAGTCCATTTCTTCGGCTACAAATTCTTCAAGGAGCGGGCGATTAAGGATACGGTTCAAATTCTGCATTGCATCGAGTGTCGACGACTGCTCACGGAGAACAATCTGGCGATCGTTGGCAAATTTTGTCTGCCAGCGATAGACTTCATCCGGCCCGGCAATACCAGTGTTTAGACGAATATTGGCACGTTTCAGGTTGGCCTGGGTTAACTGCAGGTTTTCTTTTTGTAACAGCTCTATTGTTTTCTGGCGAAGGACATTCAAATAGGCGATTGATGCATCGTAAACAATATCAAGACGGACAGAATCCCTGTCATACTCCCGACCACTTTGCTGGTACTTTTCAATGGTATATCCAGCCCATTCGTTTTCTGAATAGATGGTTTGAGAGGCTGAAGCGCCAGCCGTCCATGACCTCTCAGGTGTTGTCCCCTGGCCTAATTTTGCCAGGTCAGAATCAATGGTCCTTGCGCGAGTGGCAATGCCTAACTGTGGCAGCAGGAAAGACCTGGCTTCACCAACGGCATAGCTCCCTGCAGCTACTTTTTGTTCTTCAATTGACAGGTCCAGGTTTGTCGAAAGTGCAGATTGAACCACTTTTACCAGGTTAAGTGAACGTGATATATCTTTTCGCTCCTCGTTGATGAGTTTCGCACCTAACATTTCACCTATACTTGGATAGACATCAATAGCTCTTGCAGTGGCCATGTTTATGGAGAGTTTACTTGACTTGGAAAAGGCAACGGAAATATTAGCAATATCTTCTCCCAGTAAGATTTCCTGAACTATGACTGAAACTGTCCTGGCCAGATTTTCTTTGAGGTCAGCAGGCGTATTGGTTGCAAGGAGACCTTGCTGAACGTATTCGTAGCCCCACATGGAAAAACTGGGAATTTTCCGATCAATGAGACCATTGCTGAGATTGGAAAATTCTTCCGGGGTTATTTGCCACAAAGGATAGACTAAAACGGCCTCCGTATCTTCGGGGATTTTGTGGACAGCCTCTCCCCCTGATGAACCAACAGGAATGAGGTGGATGGTAATCGAATGCTCATATCCTAAGGACTTCGCGGTCTTTCTTAATTCAGGAAAGGCCTGAAGATCACGTTCATCAACAAGGATTCCCAGGGTCTTAAAGTCAACAAGTTTACGAAATGACATTAATTCAGCCTCAAGAGGAATGTCAATATCAACGTAGGTCAGGTTGTGAACACCACTCCCCAAATCATTCTTTGGTGCTTTTTGCATCGCTGCATCCAGTACCACAGGGGCAATGATGGGTTTATTGGGACTCTTTCTTTTTATCGCTTCGTTCGAAGAAATAGGTCCCAGGGTGATAATCAGATTGGCGGCAGGATTATTCAGTAGTCTGTCAAGTTGCCGGTTGATTCCCCGGACAGTGCCATCTGCCCGACGTGTCATCGATTTAGGAAAGGACACGGAGTACTCCTCTTCCGCGATATTTCTAATTTCCTTCTGGAACGTTTTGATGAGATTGGCTTCGTTGACAATCGGACCATCTTTGAGAATAGCTATGTTGAAATGAGGCTTTGCTGCTTCTGTGGTCGGCTGTTCATCATCCGCACGACTACTCCCCGTAAAAATTAAAATCAACAGAAGTGCAAAAAATATGTGGTGACAGGCTCTCAATCTCATTCTATATGTCTCCCGTTGCTATGGTTCAATTTGACTGTAATTTAAAAAAAGTTGCATAAAGTACTGGAACAAGAACCAGAGTAAGGACTGTGGCAAAACCAAGGCCAAAGACAATGGTCACTGCCATCGCTACGAAAAATGCGTCGGAGAAAAGTGGTATCATCCCCATCATTGTTGTCAAGGCGGCCATCATTACCGGCTGCATCCTTGATACACCGGATTCAATGACTGCATCAATTCCCGGCATCCCTGCCTTAATATTCAGGTCAATCTGGTCGATCAGGACAATAGCATTTTTAATAAGCATCCCTGATAAACTCATCAGGCCAAGAAGGGCCATAAAACCAAAAGGTTGCTTGAAAATAAGCAGCCCTACAGTCACGCCAATGATAGACAATGGAACCGTAAGCCAGATGATCAACGGTTGCTTGAAGGCGTTAAAGAGAAAAATTACCACCAAAATCATCATACCGAAATAGATCGGGATGCTGGCAGCAAGCTGAGCGGTTGCATCCGATGAATCTTCGACTTCTCCACCCCAGGCTATAAAATACCCGGGTTTACCTTTTAGTGGGATAATGTCATCGTATTTTACAGGAATTGTTGCGGCTGTATACTCAGAACCTTCTTTCCACGGTTGTCCTGTATAGGTCTCGATATCCACGCCGAGAGCCTGCTCTATCTCTGGTTTGACACGATTTAAAAGTTCAGATGGCAGCCCTTCACGGGGATCGGCATGCACCTTGATGAACGGTCTTCGGTGCCAGCGGGATACTCTTGCGTTTTCCCAGGTTGTTTCTATACCATTGAGTATTTGCGAAATCGGTACTTCCTGCCCGGCGGAAGGACTGTATATTTGCAGATCTCGCATGTCTTCAATACTGCTTCGTTCATCCAGAGGGGCTCTGGCAATAATAGGAATCAGGTCAATTCCTTCACGGTAGATGCCGGTGGTCGTGCCAGAAAAATTGGATTCAATAGCCGTTGCAACCATCGGACGATCAATTCCCAGTGAACGGGCTCTATCTTCGGCAAGGATTGGTTGTGGGAGTTTAACCTTGTCCCCCCATTCAGTCCTGATTGCCTGAGAGTCGGAATCACTGGCAATAATTCCCACCACCGTGTCGGCCATTTTTCTGAGTTCATTGGGGTCGGGACCGTTTATACGGAATTGGATTTTGCCGCCCTCCCCAGGACCAAGCAGAAATTTTTTGACATTGACGGTCGCATCGGGAAACATCTCTTCAAAATCACTCTGAATTTGCGGACGAATTTCATCGATAATTTTGTAGTCATCAACGGACACAACAATGTTTGTATAATTAATCGAGGCATCGACTGGAACACTGTAAACAAGAAGAAAACGAGGATGCCCGGCGCCAATGGCCGCGGCTACTGTAGTCACTCCTTCGAGATTCAGCAGATATTCTTCCATTTGTGCCACTCTGTCTTTTGTCTCCAGGATATGTGTACCTTCACGAAACTGGCATTCTATATAGAATTGAGGAGTGGTTGAATTGGGGAAAAATTGATTACCGAGAAAACCAAAACCATAAAGTGCAGCACCAAACATCACAACAACAATGCCAATTGTTATGAAACGTGCGCGGATTGCCAGGATCAGGAGTTTTCTGTATTTATGGTAAAATGCATTGTTATAAGGAATTTTCTCTGATGAATCTTTACTACCTTTTTTCCCTAATACAAAGGTCTTGGTGACCAGTGGGGTGACTGTTACGGCTGTAAGCCATGACAGTGAAAGAGAGATGAGTATCACATAAAATAAAGAACGGCAGTATTCACCGGTGGAATTATCCATACCGCCTATTGAGGCAAAGGCAAGCACGGCAACCACTGTGGCACCAAGGAGCGGGATGGAATTCTGGCCGACAACCTCTTTGGCTGCCTGCAACCCTTCCATGCCCTGTTCCATTCGCACTTTCATGCCATCGACTACCACAATGGCATTATCAACCAGCATACCCAGAGCGATAATAAGTGCTCCAAGTGAAATTCGTTCAAGGGTTATATGGTAATATCCCATGACAACAAAGGTGCCGGCAATGGTGAGGAGTAAAATAAAACCAATGATAAGGCCAGATCTGACGCCCATAAAGATCAAGAGGACAATGACAACAATAACTACAGCGGCTGCTAGATTGATGACAAAAGAATTAACAGCCTTGGTAACCGCTTTAGACTGCATGGCAATTTCAACCAATTCCATGCCTAGTGGGATTTCACCCTGCATCTCCTCAATACGTTCGAGCACCCCTTCTCCCATGGTTACCGCATTCCCACCAGTGATGGTCGAGATGGCAATACCTATGGCTGGCTGACCGTTAACGCTGAGTATATTTCCGGGAGGATCAACATAGTCACGTACGATGGTAGCCACGTCACGTAAATAGATCAACTTACCATCCTTTGAGGCAATAAACAGGTCACCAAACGCTTTTTCCGACTTGAATTCACCGGTTGGCTTAATGGCCATGTATTCGGTACCAACCTTAATATTTCCAGCGCTTACCGGTAAGTTTTTTGCACGAAGGGCATCAAAGATCTGCTGTTTGCTAATACCAAGAGAGGCCATTTGGGTGCGTGACATCTCAACATAGATTGCTTCCGTCTGTTCACCAAAGAAGCCTATCTTTTTGACATCCTGGACGATAAGCAATTCTCTTTTCAAAAGCTCCGCAACGTCTTTTAATTCAGCGTAGGTATAACCCGGTCCTGTGAGGCCAAAATAGACCCCAAAAACATCCCCAAAATCATCATTCACCACCACAGGTCCGGAACCCGGGGGGAGTTCTGCAATAACGTCGGCTACTTTACGGCGCATTTCATCCCAAACAGCAGGCAATGCGTCTTTGTCAAATGAGTCTTTGATTTTTATTTTGACCATTGAAAAACCGCGGGAAGAATAGGACTCCACGCGTTTAAGCTGTCCCAGTTCCTGCATGGCCTTTTCAATTTTCTCTGTTACTTCCTTTTCGACTTCACCGGGAGAAGCGCCCGGGTATGGTGTCATAATAACGGCATCTTTTATGGCAAACTCAGGATCTTCCAATCGTGGCAGGTCTTGGTAAGCCAAAAACCCCAGTACCAGGGTCACCACTGTAGCGGTCCATGTTATGACCGATTTTTTAATTGAAAACTCTGCAATATTCATAGGCTACCGTCCTTCTCGCTTGTTTTCCCATGGACGGACTTTCATGCCTTCACGTAGCTTGGTAATCCCTGTAATTATAACCTGGTCTCCTGTTTGCAAACCCTCTTCAACGATTATATTCTCTGAACCAACCAGCTGCCCGATCTTGACTGCTTTTTTTTCCGCCGTCATTGTTTCACTGTTTAGTACCCAGACAAAGTTTTTTTGATCAGCATCTTGGAGGACTGCAATGGCCGGTAGCGGGATGTCCATGTCAGAAGCTGTAGAATTCTCTGTCAAGACGAGAACATTTGCCGTCATGCCTGGCAGGATATTGGCCTCACTGGGCTGATCCATCAGAAAGACCACCTGATAGGTATTTGTGGCAGGATCGGCATCCGTTGAAAACTCTTTTATTTGAAGTGGATATGTGATTCCGGCAACAGCGTCGAAAGTTGCTGTGATTTTGGCATTTTCCTCGTTTCTCAAGGTGGCCATTATGAGTTCAGCGACGTCAACCAGGATTTCCAGTTTATCAATAAATTGTAGAAAGGCTATGGCTTGTTTTGCCTGAACCTTCTCAAAATTTTCTACATATCTTCTGGCGATAACCCCAGTGAATGGTGCTGTTAAAGTGGTATCTTTTAAAGCATTCCTTGCGTCTTCTGATTGAGCACGGGCGACATCCCTTGCTGCCCTGTATCGATCAAAGTCAGCCTTGGACACCTGTTTTTGGGCATACAATTCTTTGTAACGACGGTATTGCTGTTCTGCTTGAAGTTCACGGGCCTTGGCTTCGTTCACTGCTGTCTGGAAATCCCGAAGCAGTATTTGGGCAACGAGATCGCCTTTTTTGATCACCTGCCCTTCCTGGATGGGCAATTCGACCAACGGGCCGGCAACCTTGAAAGAAAGTTCTGAGCGGCGTGCCGCTCTCACTCTTCCTGGTAAAGATATTTTCAAATTCCCATTACCAGCTTGAACTGTAATAATTTTAACTGGTTTGACTGGTTCTGCTTTTTCGACCGCCTCCTCTTTTGTGCAACCACTTACAAAAACGAGGAGAGTTAGAAGTAAAAACATTTGGCAGTATCTTAGTGCTGAGAGAGATCTATCTTGCTCGTTGGGGGTCAGGGTCATAACTCCTCCAGGTGTTTGTAAACCAGGTTGATCGACTGGCTGGAAAATACTTAAGAAATAAAAATACTTAAGAAAATATTTAAAATCTTTTGATTGCTGAATGTCGGAATGATATTTATTGCTAAAATTACCATAAAATAGCAACACCTTTTAATGATATTTATTGCTAATTAGTTTTTGGGTGGAAACTTGTTATACAAGAAATATGGAGAGCGTTTTACCGTTCATTGGTGTTAGTTTAATATTTCCCGTATTTTAATGGATAGTTGGGATATGCTGAAAGGCTTTTGAATAAAGCCATCGCACCCCCGGTTGATTATTTCACGAGCCTGACCTTCAAGACTGTAGCCACTTGAGAGCAACACTTTGACCGCTGGATTTATCTTTTTCAATCTGTCAAAGAGCTCGCTGACACTCTCAGGGTATAATGCGATAGAAAAGTGCTGAAAATTGATCGTTTTTTTCACGGTTAGAATTTGATTGATAGGTTAAAACTGTGGGCGCTGAATATACTGTCCTTGTCCCGGCCTGGCAGTAACTTCTGAATTTTCGAAGACTATCTCGCCGTTCAGAATCGTTAATAAGGGAGTTCCGGTAAAAGTGAAGCCTTCAAAAACACTGTAATCAATGGCATGCAGGTGTGTTTGCGCAGAGACCCTATGTTGCTTTGTTGGCGCCCAAAGGACAATGTCAGCGTCTGCACCTGGAGCAATCAGTCCTTTACGTGGGTAGATATTAAAGATCTTTGCTGCGTTGGTAGAAGTTACCGCAACGAACTGCTCCGGTGTCAGCTTGTTGGTACGCACGCCTTGGTCCCAAATGATCCGCATTCTATCTTCAATTCCTGGCGAACCATTGGGGATTTTTGTGAAATCGTCTAAACCCCGATTACGATTTTCCTGTGTGAAAGTACAGTTGTCGCTGGCTGTTGTCTGGATAGCCCCGGAAGCTAAACCGTCCCAGAGTGCATCCCGGTGCTCCTGAGTGCGGTAAGGAGGGGTCATAACGTAACGTGCCGCAACTTCACGCTCTTTTGCGAAGTAAACAGATTCATCAAGTAAAAGATGTCCGCAAAGGCTTTCAGCATATACTTCTTGCCCCTTTTGTTGTGCTGAAACAACAGCCCTTAAAGCATCGGCACAGCTTAAGTGTACTATGTAGAGAGGGACTTCAACGACCTTGGCGATAGCTATAACACGGTGTGTTGCCTCTCCTTCAGCGATGGGAGGGCGGGAGAGGACATGCCCTCTCGGGTGAGTTATCCCCTGGCTTAATAATTTTCGTTGAAGGAACGTGATGATTTCATCATTTTCAGCATGTACAGTGCAGAGACAGCCAAGTTCTTTAACCTGTTCAAAGCTTTGCAGCATACTATCCGGATCAAGCATGATGGTGTCGCGATACGTGGTAAAGTGCTTGAAGGAATTGACTCCCTTTTCTTCCGCGAGAATCCTCATTTCATCAGCGACACTCTGGTCAAACCAGGTGACGGTCACATGAAATGAGTAGTTACAGGTGGCTTTTTGGGCCCGCTCAAGCCACTGGTCAAAGGTATGGAGGAAAGACTGTCCCCTGACCGGATTGACAAAATCTATGATGGTTGTTGTACCCCCTGATAGAGCCGCCCTGCCGCCATTCTCGAAGCCGTCTGCTGTGCGGAGATCTCCCATCGGCATTTCAAGGTGTGTATGGGGGTCGATGCCGCCCGGAATAACCAGCAGACCATCCGCGTTAATTTTTTTGCAATCATCGGGCTCAACAATATCGATGCCTATTTTGGTGATGATACTATCTTCTATCAGCACATCTGTCTTTTCACTGCCGTTGGCATTGACTACAGTACCGTTGTAGATGAATAGCTTCATAAAGGAACTCCTGGCAGTGTTATTGGGTTTGAACCCTTTTGGTTCTACTTTCCGACCTATAGATCAAATATAGATCAAATATAGATCAAAAACGAAAATAATTACTTAACGATTCAATATGAGAAATATAGTACATTAAGGTCCCTTTGCGTCATGGTGTGTTGGATTTGTGAGAAACTTCAATGATATCAAGGGGGGAGAAGGACTGGGTGAATATTACCAGACAGTCCCGGGAGCAACAAGAGGCAATGAAGAAATCGAAGTGTTTTTCCGGATAATGAAACACCACTTGAATGTGGAGAAAGAAGCAAAAGGGCGGGATGAGACCTGCACGAAAGTGATTTCTGGTGCCTGATTCAAATTAGCACTCGGAGCACCATCAATTGGAATCCAGGGCTCTATGCACTGCAATACCGATTGTTTCGAGTGTATACGGTTTACGCACGTATCCATTGGCCCCAAGCTCGATGGCGGCTTTAACACGATTGGTCTCCGAAAATCCGCTGGCAATCACCGCCTTTTGCTTGGGATGAATGGCTTTGATCTGCTGATAGGTCTCGAGACCGTCAATACCCGGGGCCATAAGCATATCCAACAGCACCACCTCTACAGCATTATTGCTGATATAGGTAACGGCTTCGTCACCACTGGATACCGTGGTAGCATCATAGCCCAGTTTTTCAAGCATCATCTTGGCAATATCTCGTTGTGCCGGCATATCATCAACAATGAGAATTTTTTCGCCGTGGCCGATATAATCTTCTAGATTATGATGCTGTTTCAGCTCAGTCACGGATTCTTCCGTAGCAGGCAAGTAAAGACTAAAAATTGTACCTTTTCCTTCGGTACTTTGAACATCAATGTATCCATTGTGGTCTTTTACTGTGCCCCATACCACGGTCATACCCAGGCCAGTGCCGCTACGGCCCATTATCTTTTTGGTGTAGAACGGTTGAAAGATATTTTCGATATCTTTCTGTGGAATACCAGTTCCGGTATCGCTAACTTTCAACTTCAAATAATCGCCTTTGGCGATGGATGCAAACCTGGCAAACGCTGCATTGATCAAGGTATTTGATATTGAAACAGTAATGGTGCCACCCTCAGGCATGGCTTCTGCAGCGTTGGATACCAGGTTCATGATCGCTTTTGACAGATGAACTGGCGATCCGGATATCGGCAACAGCTCGTCTTCAAAGTGCGTTACTATTTCGACATTGGGATGGTATTGCAACAGCTTTTTGCACTCCGGGCTGATGAGATACTCTTCTATGATTTTCTCTAGATTAACCACATTCATATCCAGTACAGCTCGGCGGGCCAGGTTTAACAGATCCTGTACAATGGCCCCTGCTTTTTCACCTGATTTTTTGATGTTCAAAATAGCTGAACGATAGGGGCTGTCTTCGGGAATTTCCAGCAGCAAAAGTTCAGGGTAGCCCACAATGGCCGAAAGTATATTGTTCAAATCATGGGCCACACCACCGGCCAAGGTTCCCATTGCCTCCATTTTCTCAGCGTGTTGAAGCCGGGTTGCCAAACGGGCTCCTTCCATCTCTGCCCTTTTACGATCTTCAATTTCCCTTTGTAATGCTATGTTTTTTGCAGCTATCTCCTTTTCATTAATATGGGATTCATG
>WTAT01000153.1 GCA_013139415.1 Desulforhopalus sp. | reverse complement strand
CCCAATTGTTGCCAATAAGGACGATGCAAGCAGAGCACAAAACAGGCGGGTTGATTTTGTGCTCAAACTACAAAGTAACAGATCGACAATCAACGCCCCAATAACAAACGGTACAATGCCCCTTTAGCTGGCTTAATTTTATCTTCCTGATTTTAGACAGACCGACCACACACAATCAATTATTATTTAAGTATCAAGGTAATTATACATGGCTGAAAAAAAAGACGCAGCAGTTGAAAAAGATGGAAGCAAAAAAAAGATTTTTATCATGATAGGTGCAGTGGTTCTTGTTCTCATGATAGGTGGAGGTTTCGGAGCATGGTTCTTTATGAAGGAGAAACCTGCCCCAGAGACTGAAAAAGACCCCGGCCGGCATGTGCCGGTACCAGTACTTAAACAGCAATCACAGATAGGCCCCATGGTGAATGTTGATGAGTTTATTGTCAATATCATTAGTGGCGACGTAGCCCATTATGTCAAAGCTTCACTTACTGTCGAGTTGTCAAACGTAGAGGTACAAACTGAAGTCGAGCAGAGGATGCCCCAGATGCGCGATGCTATTCTCCTCTTAATCAGTAACAAGACATACGAAGAATTGCAGGATTTACAGGGCAAAAAACAGCTCAAAGCAGAACTGTCCAGTAAGATCAATTCCTTTCTTCAGAAAGGTCAGGTAGTATCCATATATTTCACTAATTTCGTGGTTCAATAGCATCTTCACCCGGTTGAAAAAAGCTGGACTCTTTAAGTACTCGCTCGGAGTCTGTCGCTTACCTGTCGGGTACTCTCTACAGTGCCCCCCTGAGGGGTACTCTTTTAAGTACTCGCTTGACGGGTATAAGTTCCTTCACGAAATGATTTTCATGCAAAAAACAAAAAAATTATTTCTAAGTCACTAATAAACTCATGGATTCAATTCTAAAAAAATCAGAGATTTCCGATCTTCTCAATGCAATCAGGGAAGGGAAAGTCTCCCTTGATCCGGATGAGAATGAACAGAGTTCATTTTTAACATGCAGTCCTATCAATCTGTCTCAACTCGCTCGATTAGACAAAGAGCAATTCAGGATACCCAACTTTGATATTATCGTAGATGCATTCTGTCGATTATATGCCACATCCCTGACAAACCAGCTGCAACATACTTTTTCTATAACCAGAACGGCACTTGAAACCGTAGAGTTTCAGAAATTCATGGCCGACAAGAACCAGCCTGGTGGTATCGGCATTCTTGATATGCCACCATTAAAGCACGGCGCCCTTATCATTATCGACCCCAAACTTTCTTTTTCAATGATTGAGATCATGTTAGGAGCATCTACCGACCTAGAGTCGCCGCAGCTCGATCGCAACCTCACCACGATTGAGCTGAATATCCTTAAAACGATCCTTGGCGATGCCTGCACGTCACTTGACAAAGCCTTTTCTCAGCTACTCGAACTCCACACCTCTCTGATTAAACTGGAAAATAATGCCCGCCTGGTTTCAATCGTTGAACCAGAGGCGGAAGTCATCGTTGCAACACTGCTCGTGAAGGTAGGCGAATATTCTGGTGAGATCAATCTGGTGTTCCCTTACGCGACACTGGAGCCACTGCGAGATCTCTTGAGAGAATTATTGAACATTTCAACTACAACCAGAGGTACATGGCAAGATGTGCTGGAGGAAGAGGTTCAAGATATACCGTCTATAGTTACCGCCCAGTCAGGTATAATGACCCTCTCGATAAATCAAGTATTGAATATGGAAGTTGGGGACATTCTTGACCTGAAGTATGATCCCAGCGCTCCACTTAAGGTACTGGTTGATGAAAAAGTGAAATTTTTTGCCATCCCCGGGACACTCAATGGCAAAAAAGCCATCAGTCTCACAGGTGTAATTAATTAAGGAAGAAACCATGGATATGACCTCAACTAAAAACAGTCGACCCGATCCGGACGAAATCAAAGAACTTTTACAGGAACCCCCCAAACCTGCACAGAAGTCCACCAACACCTCTTCAGACCAGAAAACAGGTAGAGGACTCAATTTTCTCTATGACATTCCCCTGCAGATTTCAGTAGAGGTGGGAAGGAGTAAAATCCTCCTTCGAGACCTGCTAAAAATGGGAGAAGGGTATGTGATAGAACTGGATAAATTAGCAGGAGAGCCCCTTGATCTCTATGTGAATTCAAAACTGATTGCAAAAGGCGAGGCAGTGATGGTAGGAGATAAATTTGGCATTCGCCTAACCGATGTCGTGAGCACCGTAGACAGGATCGAGAATCTCGGATAGATAGGATAGGACAACAATGCTGCTGACTCCCAAATATACAAAGGCTTTTATACTATTTCTTGCTTTATCTCTCGTTGTGAATCCATCAGACACATTTGCCGCCGATATAGCCGGCAATGATGCAGCGAGTTATTTTCGGGTCATTTGGGGTTTGCTTGTCGTTCTTGGTATCATCCTGGTTCTGTATGGGGTTGTCAGGAAACGTTTTTCTCTTCTCGCATCGTCTCCTACTCAAAATATTAAAATCCTGGAAATTAAACCCATGATGGGAAAAAAAGCACTCTGCCTGGTAGATGTAAAAGGACAGGAATATTTGCTCGGGGTAAGTGGAGACCAGATCAACCACATTGCCACCCTCCCTCCACAACCTGAAACGTCTTTTGCTGATACATTGCAATCGGCAGAAGAAACAGCCCGGTCATGATTCACAGACTGCAATTTGCGTTGCCTATTTTTCTTTTTTCTGTACTCTGTTGCTGCTTAATCCAAGCTGGTAACGCCAATGCGATTGGACTACCCACCATTACCTTTGGTGTTGAGGATGCAAATAGTCCGGAACAGGTGTCGAACGCCCTGCAGGTGCTCTTTGTCCTGACCATCCTCTCCGTTGCCCCGGCAATCCTTTTGATGACCACCTGTTTCACAAGAATTGTTATTGTTCTGGGGTTCGTCCGGCAGGCAATGGGAACCCAGAATATGCCACCAACCCAGGTCATCCTTGGACTTTCCCTGTTTCTTTCTTTCTTTGTCATGTCTCCGACATTAAACAAAATAAATGACGAGGCTCTCCAACCGTATTTAAACGAGCAAATTGATCAACCTGCTGCATTGGAAAAGGCATTGGCTCCCATGCGAGACTTCATGTTTAGCCAGGTTCGAGAAGATGAACTGACCTTACTCACGGAAATCACCATGGACTCCGAACCAAATGATAAAAATGATGTTCCAACCATGACACTTATCCCGGCCTTTATGCTTTCCGAGCTAAAAAGAGCCTTTCAAATGGGATTCATGATTTATATCCCATTTTTGGTTATCGATATGATTGTTGCATCGATTCTTATGTCAATGGGCATGATGATGCTTCCCCCTGTCATAATCTCTATGCCGTTCAAACTGCTGCTTTTTGTTCTCGTTGATGGCTGGAGTCTTGTAGTAGGCTCCCTCATTAAGAGTTTCGGTGTGTAGGGGAAACTTTGTGCCAATATTCTGCAAACTGAGGATAATATAAAATGAATCCGGAACTTGCTGTTGACATCTGTCGCAAGGCTATTCAAACGATCCTGATGTGTGCGGCACCAATGCTGATTGTGGCGCTGGTTGTCGGCCTGCTTGTTTCTATTTTTCAGGCGGCAACGCAAATAAACGAACAAACCCTCACTTTTGTTCCTAAAATTGTTGCCGTTTTTATAACTTTGCTGATTTTCGGATCATGGGTGATTAAAATTGTCACCGTATTTACCATAGGCCTTTTTGATGTCATGGCCACTGTTTGATGACGACTAGTTTCCATCCGAAAATTAGTAGTTTTGTTCGAGATCGAGGCTTGCGAAAAATTTTACCGCAGG
>WTAT01000288.1 GCA_013139415.1 Desulforhopalus sp. | reverse complement strand
TTGGTTGCGGAAATCACCCTGCAGTCGACGTCTATTTCCTTGATGGCCCCAACTTGTCGAATAGTTCTTTCCTCAAGAAAGCGGAGGAGCCTGCTCTGCATTTCCTGAGAGATATTTCCTACCTCATCGAGAAACAGGGTGCCGCCATGGGCAGCCTCTATCAACCCCTTCTTGTCCTGGATGGCATGGGTGAAAGATCCTTTTACGTGGCCAAATAGTTCACTCTCTAAAATGCCTGAAGGGGTAGAGCCGCAATCAACAACTACATACGCCTTGTCCTTTCTGGGGCTGGAGTTATGCAGCATTCTGGCAATAGACTCTTTACCTACCCCGCTTTCGCCAAGAATCAACACGTTGGCATTGCTCGCGGCGACTTTGAGCAACATTTCTTTCAGTTCGGTCATGGCGACACTCTTGCCCCAGACGATACCTTCTTCACTCTTAGGTGGAGAATCGGTAGGTTGCAAAGGGATGGTTGCGGCGATTTTCTTTATTTTTTGGACAAGTTCTTTGCCGTCAAAAGGTTTGGTAAGATAGTCAACAGCACCAGACTTAAGGGCATCAACCGCGTCCGGAATAGTTCCGTAAGCGGTAAGAAAGATAACTGGAAGTTGAGGAAATATGGTTCTGGTCTTTTCAAGCAGTTCCAGACCGCTCATCTCCGGCATCTTGATGTCGGAAACAAGAAGGTCTATTCTTTGCTTCTTGAGGATTTGAAGAGCTTCAGGTCCGCTGGTCGCCTTATGGGTCGTGAAACCGGCAGCCGTCAGCCTGGCATCTAAAACCTCTAAAATTGATGAATCGTCATCAACGATCAGGACATGCATTGCTTTGCTCATAAAGGTTTTCTTTGTTTTTGGACATTCTCGTCGATTGCTTCGAGTTCTTTAATCTGATTTCGCAGTTCTTCGACCTGGCTTTGAAGGTTATTAGTGGTGGACGTCATTTTCGCAATTTTTATTTGCTGGTCGGCTATTAAAGACTTTTGTAGATTTTCACGTTCTATCTGTGTCCTGTTCTTTTCTTCTATAAACTCACCTTGCTGTTTCAATGAAAGCACGAGGAGGTGCCGATTTTCTCTGAAGGGAGCGCTGCCTTTATTGGCGTCCCATTTCTGAAGATTGTCGATTGCCTCAACCAACTGGTCCGCGGTTCGGGCCACCATCATCTGGGTACACGCCAATCCATAAAGAGCATGGTTTTTATCCTCGGGAGAGAGAGCAGTGTCATATATCTGCTCATATTCAAGGATGGCATTTTCGAAATCGCCGTTAATAAAGAGTTGTTCTGCAAAAGCCTGGGTATGCTCGGCAGGTGCGGGGAAAGGCGGCATTTGCATTACTGCGCAGGAATTGCACAGTGCCAGTAACAATAACAATAACAACGGGAACAGTTGCCGAACTAATAATGATTGGCATTTATACATAACTCTTACTGACCTCTGTATATACTTCAGTTGTTATAACTGTAAGTATTTGTGTAAATTTAACCATACTATCCCAATGGTCGAGTTGGAAGTGTAAAGGAAAAGGTGCAACCGCTGCTTTCATTATTAGTGACGAGTATCATTCCGCCATAACTGGCGACAATTTTCCTGGAAATTGCCAGTCCCAATCCAACACCATCGAGGTGACCTCTTGCTGTTTTGGTTCGGTAGTATTTGGTGAAGACAAGAGTGAGCTCATCGTCAGCAATACCGGGACCGGTATCCGACACTTGGAAGAGTAGAAAATTCTTTCTTTTATCTTTCATCCAGGAGACCATCACGGAGCCTCCCTCCGGTGAAAATTTGATGGCGTTTCCTATGAGATTGACGAATACCTGCTGTAACTCTTCCCTTACACCGTAAAGGTCGGGACATTCACCAGTATCATTTACTGCTAAGGTTACTTTTTTCTTCTCGGCAAAGGAAGCAAAAATTTCGACACTACTCTGCACCAGTTGCCTGGTTCCAAGTCGGGCAGACTTTTTTTTGCGCACATCGGATTCAAGGACCGATACATTGAGCAGATAATTGAGCAATTTCTTGATCCTCTTGATTTCTACACTGGCAATTTTAAGAAATTTGCGCTGTTTGTCGTTTATCGGCCCGAACACTTCCTCAGTGATCATATTAACAGATTCGCCAATGGATGAAAGTGGGGTCCTGATTTCATGGCTTAGGGTGGCAATAAATTCATTGCGGATATTTTCCTCTTCATTGAGTTGTCGGCTCATATCGTTATAGGATGCAGCCAACTCGTTGAATTCCTCACCCCCCTTGAGGGTGATGGATTGATGCAGTTTATCGATAGAGATTCGTTTAAGAGCCTTAGCGAGGGTTTTGAGTGGCGTAAGAATGGATCTGGTAATGAACCAGATACCGACAAAGCCGACCACGATACTTATAAAAAAACCATAGAGTCCATTTCTTGCACTGATGCTGCTCCTTTCGTTGAGTCCTCGCAGGGCACGTTCGATCTCTTGCTGATTTTGTCGTTTAGCCTGGCTGATGAGCACAATCCATCTGGATACAACCTGCTCTGTGACCCATTTGGAACCGATTTCGGGTGGTGTTCCGTCATCCCATAAACCAGTTCTGTGGCGAGTGTAACTGTATTCAAGTTCTCGCCAGATTTTGTCACCGCTCTTAGCTGAAGTAGAGAGATGTACCGCTTGGTCTAAGGCCCCTTCGAATCTTTTTTCGGCTTGTTCGAAATATTCTGAATAGCGATCCTTTTTCAGAATCTTCAGTTTTTTATGGTTGGCGTCCATGTCGAGCAGACTGGCCTTTAAGATCTCCGTGAACTCGTCTATTTTATTATTTTTAATGACTATTTTTTCAGTTGTTTCCACCATCCTCTGCACATTAAACAAAAGAATGGAGACTGTTCCGGAAAAGATAAGAAAAAACAGAAAAAAAATCAGAGAAAGTTTCTGTTTTATACCGAGTTTCAAACTCATTGTTCTCCCTGTACAAAAGTACCTTCTCAAGATTTAATTACTATAATTTGCTCATCTGCTGATTCTAGCAAACGATATACCAGCTGTCACCTATTGACTAGTATGTTCGGGTGAATAAATAACGTACTGTTATTACGTTTTTCTATGCATGGTATCTGAGGGGGCCTGGAGCTATATCGGGTTGGGATGCGTAATGTTTTACGGCTATGTGCAAAATTTGCGCAGGTTTGCCGGCCAGTGGGAATAATTTGCCCGTTGTGGTGACGTGTTCTTTGGTATATTTGAGTTAACAGTTTGGAACTAATGAGGAAAGGTTAAGTGGCATAACCCTTGCTTGGCCCGTATCATCTGAATTGTTCGTCTGAATTGTCCGTCTGAATTGTCCGTACAGAGGGAGCAGGAGAAGTTCCACATCGTCTCTTTTAAAAATAATATTTCTATGAAACACATTGTTACTGCTCTGCTTGTTGCAAGTCTCTGTGCATTTGGCATGATGTCTGTGGCTGAAAAAGTCGGTCCTTCTGATTCCCAAGAATATGGTGAGACAATGAGTCGCCTCATTTTTCACGAACAAAGCATCTTTGCAGGTCTTGTTCTTGAAACGAATCGGGGGATTGCTATCACTACCAATCGAGGAACCTTTCTTCTTAAAGGAGTAGGACTTGGGGCTCTCGTAGGAAAAAATGTGCGGGTGACGGGAGTGATCAGGGATGAATCAATTTTTGCCGTGAAGATTGATAGTTAACCCCGATACCAAGGGGAAAAGTCGGGATTCTTTTCAATGCCCTTTTGAGGGGTAAAAACAAGAAAAGAATCTCCTTGTTACCCTGCCAAGGCAAAAAGAACAGCATGCTCGACGTGTAGAGCAGTAGTGTCGAACAGAGTGACTTTGGTGTGGTCTTGGTTCACCAGCATGCCGATTTCTGTACATCCTTCGATTACCGCCTCAGCTCCTTGTCTGTGCATTGTCTCTATAATGTTGAGATAAGTCTTGCGTGATTCGGTTCTGACTTTCCCGAGGCAGAGTTCTTCGAAAATGACGTCATGGACTATTTTACGATCTTCCTGAGAGGGAATGATTACTGTTAGCCCGTGTTTCCGTGAGAGCCTGCCGCAGTAAAACTCCTCTTCCATGGTGAATCTGGTGCCGAGTAGTCCGACGGTTTGTATGTTTTCCGCCTTTATTCGCTCTGCTGTTGCGTCGGCGATGTGCAGAAGCGGAATATTAACAGCTTCGGTTATGACCCCGGCTACTTTATGCATGGTGTTGGTGCAGATGAGGAGAAAATCGGCTCCGGCCATTTCGATCTTTCGCGCTGCATCGGCCAGACGCTCACCACATTCTACCCACTCTCCCTGTTGCATGAGTCTTTCCAGCGGCTGGAAATCTACACTCACCATGGCAATTTTCGCTGAATGGAGTCCACCTAATTTTTCATTGACACCCTGGTTCAGTAATCGATAATAGTGTGCTGTGCTTTCCCAGCTCATGCCTCCCAACAGTCCGATAGTTTTCATGGGTTTCTCCAGGTATTACGAATTAGCCGAGTTGGCGGTTTGATGGTGGCAAGACTTCTTTTGCCATGGATGCCACGGGCGATTCACTTGATTGGTCGATTGTCGGTGCTTCTTACGCTGTATCATCAAGAGATTACCGCAAAGAATAAGCCCTACGCCAAAAAGAGCTGGACCTGTCCATTGATAACCCTCCCACACGGTTGAAATTGCAAGGGCGACCAGGGGGAACAGCAGGGTTGCATAAGCTGCCCGCTCTGCACCAATGTTACCGACCAAAGCAAGGTAACAACCAAAGGCAATGATGGAACCGAAGATCGAGAGGTAGACGAGAGAACCGAGATATTCAAAGCTCTGGACGAAATGAAAATGTTTTCCAGTAAGAAAAGCCATGGTCAGCATGATGAGTGCCCCGTATGCCATGCCGAAGCCGTTGGTTTGGATAATCGGCAGATGGTGTTTCTGGTTTCTTGCGGAAAGGATATTGCCAAGAGAAGCGAGGTAGGTTGCGAGCACGCAGAGCAGTATTCCGCGCATGTTATCCGAGTTGAGTGAAAAAGAGGACACCGCAGGCATGAAGACCAGAATGATACCGAACAACCCTAATACACTACCGCCAATGACCCGGATGTCCAGAGGCGATTTGAGAAATATCGCTCCATTGATCATATTCATGGGCAGGATTGTTGAAAAAATGACCGCTGCAAGACCACTGGTCAAATGCAATTCTGCAAGATAAAAAAGCAGGTAATTGAGGCAGAACAGGAATGTCCCCTGCAGAGCGATGAAGAGATGATCCTTAAGGGTAAAGCGCATTGGCAGGTTTCGCAACCCGCACCAGAGTAGCAGGAGCAATGCAGCCAGGGCAAACCTGTATCCTACGGATACCATTGGGTCCACGGTGCCGAGCTGGAATTTTATGCCGATCCAGGTTGAGCCCCAGATCAGGACAGTCATAATGTAAAAGAAAACGTTTTTCATTGCCACTCCGGAAAGGTTGAGAGACTGACGTGGAACCATAGAGTGATCTTTGAGTGCAGACTACATCGACCGGAGATAAAAGAACAGATGCAGTTTTTGTAAAATCACATAGGTACAGATTGATGGGGCAGGTGACTTCTTTATCGGCAAATATCAATGAATGATGGTTTTAAGTCGAGCAGCGACCTCCCCGACATTGGCTGTTGCAAATGTTTCCTGCAGTGAGCGAAATATTTCCCGGAGTACGGCGATTTTTGGTTTGGGGGAGAGCATATGTACCTCGATGGTTTTAAGGTCTAATACGATCTCTTCAAGTAGGTCGTATTCGAGACTCAGCCCGGAAATTTCATTCTTAATCTCCTTGGTGAGGAGATGCACCGTCTCGCGATCAGTATCGTCAGCAACTGGACCAACACCCAGGTGAAGATCACTCTCGGCAGAATTGGGAGGCGGAGCAGAAATACCAAGGACTGCTAAACCTTCCGGGGTGATGCTGATACCGCCGGCAAGGGTTCTCAGTTCTGCCTGTCCCTGCATTATCAACTGTTCGGCAAGACTACCGGCTTCGGCCTTGTCAAGACCGATTGCTGCACCCAGGTCATGCATGGAGACCTGTAACTCAATATCTCCGCCGGTTTGTCTGTGAAGTTCTTCCAGGTAGCTTTTAATCTTGAGGTCATCAATATCCATGTGCAGAAATCCTTTTGTGTTGAGAGGGGTGTAATGTCTCGGGAAAAATGATCCGGACAGTGTAACATCAAGGTGCGTAGGAGTCGAGCTGGATTTGTTTACTGAAGATTGGTCTTTGTTCGTCTTTACGGTGGCTGACAAAGAGGATGGTAGAGAGTTTCCTTGCGGCGATTTCCTCGAGAAGATCAAGAAGGTTGCTTCTGTTGCCATCGTCCAGTCCCTGAGTTGGTTCATCGAGGATGAGCAGCTTCGGGCGCTTAATGAGCGCCCGGCCAATGAGGACCAGCCGTTGTTCAGCGAAAGTCAGTCTTCTGAACGGAGTGTCACGTTTTTCTCCGAGGGATAACCAGGCCAGCCAGTGCGTTGCGGTTTTGATCTCGGTACCGGAGACCTTTGTGTAGAGGCCGATTGAATCGTATAGTCCGGAAAGGATAACATGGAGAGCACTACCGGGAATCCGGTGCTCCCTGTGGAGCGTCGGTGAGACAAGTCCCATATGTTTCTTGATCTCCCATATCGATTCGCCGGAACCTCGATTTTTTCCAAAAATTCGCAGCTTGTTGGCGTAGCATTTTGGGTTATCCCCGGTGATAATATCAAGAAGAGTTGATTTGCCGCAGCCGTTTGGACCGGAAATCAAGGTGTGGTCCCCTGCATATATGGTCAGGTCCAGCCCTGTAAACAGTTTTTTTTCACCATACCCGGCAAAACCGTCCTTGAGGTCAATGAGTTCGTTGCTCTGGCTGTGCTCAGTTGTTGCCCTATTCACCTGGTTTTCGGTGAGAGGGGCGGGAGCCAGTCGATGGGATTTCTTTCGGCCTTTGAGCAGAGGCTGTACCTGATCTTTTAAGCCGGAGAGTTCCAGTCGTCCCGATTTGACCCAGGCTAAATGGGTGCACCAAGTGGGGATGTCACTAAGGTTATTGACAAGCAGTATCAGTTCAATGTTTCGGTCCGGCAATTGCTGCAAGGCCAGATTAAGCTCATGACAACTCTGTTGGTCAAGCCCGTCATATGGGTTTTGCATTACCAGAGTGGTCGCTCCGTTGTAGACCTTTTGCAGGAAAAGGAGCTTTCTGCTCTGTCCGGAACTCAGCTGGCGATATCCCAGCTGAAGACAATGGTCCATTCCAAATGTTTTTAAAAGAGGAAGGTGGGCCTGGTAATCGGGCAAAAACTCGCAAACCAGGGTGCCTGGGTCCATTTTGTCAAGGAAATCGCTGTCGTCGTTGCGCAGTTCTTCCTCAAAAATCTCCTGCTGAACCTGAAAAGAGAGGATTGCCGGTTGATGAGGAAGACGAAGTATCTCTGCCGAAAAACCTTTTAGTTTGTTAGAAAAAAGGTCGGCCAGCCGGTCGATGCCGGAGTTATTTTCACCAAAAATGCACCACATTTCGTCGGGTGCTGTCTCTAATTCATTAATGTACAGATCTTTGTGCAGGAGTTTTTTTATATGCATTTGGGTATGGAATTATGTTGATGGAAAAAAGGCTAACACCCCGCAAGGGGGTATTTAGTTTAGTCCCCCCTTGAGGGGGATAAGTGCCTCGAAGGTCTCTCTACGTTCGCTATCTGGAGGGTATTTTAAGTTCCTAATTTCAAAACACTCTCCGGATTTCTTGTTTTTTTTGACAGAAAATCTGGAGTAAGGCACTAAAGGGGCATTGTACCGTTTGTTATTGGGGCGTTGATTGTCGATCTGTTACTTTGTAGTTTGAGCACAAAATCAACCCGCCTGTTTTGTGCTCTGCTTGCATCGTCCTTATTGGCAACAATTGGG
>WTAT01000463.1 GCA_013139415.1 Desulforhopalus sp. | reverse complement strand
TGAAAATTCTAGTATGCATCAAGCAGGTACCAGACATGGAATCCAAGTTTAAGATCGATCCCGCCGGTACCTGGTACGATACAGCTGATCTCGCCTGGCGTATGAATGAATATGACGAATATGCGGTAGAATAGGCGGTTCAATTGAAAGAAAAGAATTGGTAGAACACAATCGCCAGGTCGGAACTACCGGACAAAGTGTTGCACCAAAACTTTACGTCGCCTGCGGCATCTCCGGCGCAATCCAGCATCTGGCCGGGATGAAGAAACCGGAATTCATCATTGCCGTAAATACCGACAAGGATGCGCCGATAGGCGAGGTGGCCGATGTACTTGTTGTTGCGGATCTTAAACAGTTTGTCCCGACACTGACGGAAAAGCTCAGGGCCTTATAACAAAACCGGCCCAGGGAGAAAAAAGTACAATGGCTATTGATGACAATGCAGGGGAAGTTGTAACACATATAAAAAACCAGGAACTGGTCAAGGAACGCAGACGGCAGATAGTTGATGCGGCGGTCAAACTGTTTATCAAAAATGGCTACCATAAAACTACAACCAGACAATTGGCCAAAGGAACAGGGTTGTCAATCGGCTCGCTCTATGAATATGTGTCAACCAAAGAAGATATTCTCTATCTGGTCTGCATTGCCATACATTCCGAAATTGAAAATTGTGTGAAGGAAGCCCTTTCCCGGCCTACCGTGGGAAAAGCAGCACTTGCCGAGGTTCTCCGTGAATATTTCCTGGTCTGTAACCGTATGAGCGACCATATGCTGCTTATGTACCAGGTCACCCATTTTCTGCCGCCGAAGTGGCAGGAAAAGGTCCTTGAGGCGGAACTGCGCATCACCAATCTTTTTATTGATGCCATGCGGAAGCTGCGGGAACTTGGCAAACTTCCTCCGCTGGATGACCACACCATTATCTTGATTGGCCATAATATCTCGATAATCGGTCATACCTGTGCTTTCAGGTGCTGGTATTTTGCCAAAGAATTTACCATAGAACAATATATTGAACAGCAGACAGATTTCATCATGAGCTTTTTGAAGGATAAGAAAGGATAAGCTTTTACCCTTCCACTTAATTCTCAAGCTTGAGAATGCAACGATGCTCCTGCAACGTGTTATTTTAAACTTGATACCTGCTGCTAACAGTTAAATTTATTAAAAAAAATCAGAAGCAGCAGGCCAACTGTTGATACAGTTGGTCTGCCGCTCAATTACTCTTAAGAAACATTCCCGGTCCCGTTTTAGAAACTTACACCGCTCCATCGTCAAAAAAACCATTTATCTCTTTCTCTGAGTAGCCTGTTTCTTTAAGAACAGCCCTGGTATCTTCCCCAAACTGACTGGGGGGAGTTCTAATACTTCCAGGGGTTCCATCTAACTTCACAGGAATGCCGATAGAAGATTTTTTATTACCATTTTCATCCATGTGTTCGACAACCATCTCACGTTGTTGAAACAATGGATCATCCATTACTTCCTGCATATTCCGGACACCACTATAGCAAATATCAAGGTCAGCTAACTCGCTTTCCCACATGGCAAAAGTCTTCGTCAGGAATACTTGACGCAAATAACCGACAATCTCATCTCTTTTTCCTTCGTCATACTGCAAGGGGGTAAGATCCGGACGATTGAGGTATTCACAGAATCTCTGCCAAAACCGGTTCTCCACAGCTCCAAGAGCAACATACCTCCCATCGCTCGTCTCATAGGTGTTATAGCAAGCGTATCGGTGAGAGAGGAGGCCATCAGAGGCTTTTGGATACTTACCGGTTACATTATAAAAATGATTGGGAAGAGACAGCAAACCCAGAATCCCATCGGTCATTGAAATATCTATGTACTGGCCTTTGCCGGTTCTATCTCTGGCATACAGAGCCAGCAAAATGCCCATAGCTGCATTCATGGCCCCCCCGGCAATGTCGGCAATTTGAACGCCGGGTATTACGTTTGGCCGCCCTTTTTCACCAATAAGATCAAGAACTCCGGCTATGCTCAGATAATTAACATCATGTCCCGGTCGATCGCGAAGAGGACCTGTTTGCCCATAGCCACTGATGGAACAATAGATTATCTTTGGATTTCTCTTTTTTACGGTTTCATAATCAACTCCAAGCCTTTCAACTACACCGGGGCGGAAACCTTCAAGTATTACATCTGCCTTATCAGCCAGCTTTAGAAAAATCTCCACCCCCTGCGGATTTTTCAGGTTGAGAGTTATATGCTTTTTATTTCGATTCAGATCATTGAAGAAGAGTCCGTCCTCCTGAAACTTCCTGCCCTCTATGGCGATTACCTCTGCCCCATGATCTGCCAGAATCATGGAACAATAAGGTCCCGGCAACATCCGTGAGAGATCAAGAACCCGTATGCCTTCTAAAGCTCCTCTGTGCTCCACGACGCCTCCTAGTTTTTCAAAGCTAATAATTTTTACATCAAGTAGTTACTCCACCTGCATGACTGAACGAACATATTGATACCACCTTTTACATCGTGGGAAAGAGAAACAATATGAGCCCAGACGGATGGAGTGAATCGATTGACATCTTTATCCAGCTGAATCAAAACCCTAAAATCTACGCGGTAATTTTTGCTGGTAATGGGGGGGGGGGGAGAACTATGGGTGGATTTCAAAGCCGGTCCACCCACAGTTCCTTAAAAGGTTTTATTCTTCATGTACATAAAACGGCCATTTATGGAAGAACCATTCATTCCATAACAGTGGGACGATCCACCAAAAATTCCACACAAGTGATTCACCGTGTGCGAACCGGTGAGAAAGTTCAGTCATGTGATGATTGCCCAGTGCCCAGTGGCCAAAGTTTCCATAGTAGAATATCCAGTAACTTCCTGCAGCCAAAAGCAATACGCCAACTGTGCGAACAGAAAATGCCGACCAGCCATCTTTATCCAGACCAAAAGCGATATCATCGAAATAATGATGCCAACTCAGAAAAAATATCAAAGTAAAACCAGCAATTTCGGCTGAATGAATCGAGAGAAAACGCTGAATCTCAGACAACCCTTTCGCCTGTTCAAGAAGCTGAAATGTTTCTGCCGGTACCCACATTGGGATGATTGCCTTACAGATATACGTTACAATAAAGGCGCCGATCATGGACAGGATAACGGAAACAATTCCTTTCCATGGTTGGGGGAGTGTAATAAGAGACCAGGGCTTCATCCGCCAGACATTAGGGGTCATAAAAAGAATGACGATAGCCCATTCCCACCAACCAAACACCCAGTGTACATGGGATGTTCCGCCGATATCCGTCCACCAGGAAGGATTCAGAGCAGGCCCTGGGAGAACACTGCCAAAAAACGGCACGATCAGAACAGTGTAACAAAAGACGGTCAAAAAAGAGCCCCAGGCAATCTCAGCAAAACCAGCTGCAGGCTGTTTAATATTGCTTGGCTGTACTGGCCACTTACCGAAAAATATCGTGGACACCGGATAGGTATAAAATCCTATCAAGACAAAACAGACCACCGCAACCTGGGCAAGAATTACAGGTTTTCCCAGGGCGTCGAGACCATAATAGCTCAAAAAGTTGAACCCGAGGCCAAGGATACGGTAAAAAATAATGTCTATTACAAACCACACGATGACCAGATTCACTATGGTCATTATGACTCCGCGCTTGGGTTGCTCGATATTCTGAAAAGGCCAGTCACCAAGAAGCATATGCTGCCAAATCCCCACCAAAATCATCATAGCGAGGTACATGACAAAAGGATAGGGAAACCAACCTATTGGTCCTCTGTGGTCACTGAAAATAAACCAGGTCACCAAGGCTATTGCAAAAAATACGCAAAACGAAATAATTCCTGTTAGGGGTTGCCCCCATCTAGGTTTTAACTCTCCTGCTGCCATACACTCCTCCTGTTAGATCTTATTGGTTAGTAAGATATAAATACTCCCGAGGACCGAACAGAAAAAGAAAACTTCTCTCAGTTCTCTGGAGTGCCATAATCATAGGACCTTATCTATTGTATGTTTAGCAATTGACTGAGCAACGGGTCAATCACTAAAAATCATAATTCCATCAGGTTGATAAGGAGGTTATCAACACATTTTGTGACAACTTGCCTTATCTGACCAAACGCTCAGTCAGAGACATTCGATAGTGATTGAATAAAGTTTTTTTGTCAATCTTTTTTCGTTTGGGGGGTTAATTATGGCGCAAGTTCAAAACTATGCAAAGAGGAACATATTTGTCTCCTCTGTAATGTTTATTTTTTTGCAATCCCCCTTCTTGAGGGGAACTCATTCCAGTGCCCCACTAGAATCTGTGGTTTACCTGAGAGGCATACGTGCCTTACTGACAAGATCTTGATTTAGCAATCAACAGTACGTAGAATTAACAAAAGGACACCGCAATTGGGGTGTGAAACAATGTTTTCACTGTTTGCTCCACATTTCAAAAAAATTAAGACAAAGAGGAGGTGACTATGAGAATGTCTCGATTCAGAATGTCGGGGATGGTTCATTGCTGTTCAGGAAGCTAAACTGCCACAAATCTATCAAATCCTGCAAAGGGTTTAGCATTGGATAGATCTGCATCCAGGCCTGTTAGGGGGCCAGGCAAAAAAAATCTTATTACCTAATGAATAGGATTGGAAAATCTTAGGTTTAGATTGTGATCACCTATTTTTCAAATGACCTGATTGTTTGGGGGGGGTGTCAGCAATTCCCAATGTGGTTAATTCAAAAATTCATAGGGAGAACAACCATGACGTATGAAGAAGTGAAATCCGCAGTTCTTAATCTTGATCAGAGTGAACAGAAAACCCTGATTATGGAGGTGCTAACTGAGCTTTTGCCCAAAGTCTGTACAGATGAAGCCTGTATCAGCCAAATCAGGGATTTCGTCAATGAGGAAGCAATTAGTACGTATCGGAAACAACATATGGATGGTATATAAAAACGGAAATTGGTAACCATTGCACCGATCAATTGAAAATCCTTTACTGAGAGCATTTCGTCCCCATCCATTATGATCTCCAATCCGACCTTATCCTGCTGACATGAAGTCTATGTTTCGACATGTCAGCAGGGTAACATCCCAACATAACGGTATTAATTCATAAAATCAGCATATCTTA
>WTAT01000587.1 GCA_013139415.1 Desulforhopalus sp. | reverse complement strand
TTTCATTAATCTTATAAACAAAGGCGAGTACCTCGGCGACAGTTTGGTAAAGCTCTGTCGGGATTTCGTCACCTATCGGCACCTTTGACAGGAGTTCAACTAGATTGGCATCCTCCTGGATGTGGATACCTGCTTCTCTTGCGGTGGTGATGATTTTTTCTGCAATTATACCTTGCCCGCCGGCAACCACTTTGGGTGCAGTCGATTCATTCTCGCTGTAGAGGATGGCAATAGCCTTATCGGTAGACTTTCGCTTAACCATTTTAAATTTTGGTGTCGAGTATCGAGTTGCCTTCTGGTGCAAGTTGCCGGACCAGGTCATGGATTGGATCCGGGGCATCGCCGGAAAATGAAAGGCTGATGAGAGGAATATCGGTGATGGTTTTTTTCAGGTCTGTGCTGAATGTTTCTATGAAGTCAGCTTTTTCTTGATCGCTTGCCCGAAATCTGATGAATAACCCTTCTAGATTCTGCAGAAAATCAATTTGCAGATTACCAAGACCAGATACGGTCAGGTGCAGGGAAAAGCGATTTTCTGATGTCACCGAATCGTTTGATTCAGAATCGTTTTCACCTTGTTCAATTATCAGATATCCTTGTTCGATAAAGGGGAGAGGTAGTGGGAAGATAAGATGCGTATCGTTACCAACCTGGAGCTGGGTAAGTTGGAAAAGCTCCAGGGAAGCGAGAATCTTGTTTGTTGTTTCTACTATGTTGCTTGCCTTGTTGAAGCTGTGGGCAATTTCCAGAAGGGCAGCCTTTAGGGTATTTACTGCACTGCTTTTATTGCCTCTTGCCAGTAACTGTTCCAGATTCAGTCCAAGGTTGTCAATGAGTTGCTTAAGAATGACTCCGCCTTCTTTGCCCTCTACCCCGTTTTGTTGCAAAGAAAAAAAACTTTCCAGAGTTGAGCGACTTGCGGGGGAAACATTTTCAAGTGGTGATGGTGCATGTTTTTGAAATGTTTGGAACAAATTTGATAAGTCTATATTCTTGCCAAGGAGTGTCAGCGAACGGCCCTGAAACTGATTGAGGGAATTAGAGACAATTTGCAGTTCGATCTGCGGCTCGGTTTTGATTACCTGCAATCTGAGCGATTGCCCTGGAGATAGAGTGGCCTCAGATCTGACGGCCTGGCGGTTACCGCCAATGTCGAGAACAAAGCGATTGTCACCTTTAGCCTCAATGACAAGGGCTTTTAGTAACTGCCCCTGGGAAGGCGACTGCTGACCATGGCTACGGCCTCTGTTCTGGGAGGTAGAAGAGCCGATAGATGATATGGATTTAAGCGGGGTGATGGTGTCCATAGATAGTTATCGGTAAAAATCAGCAAAAATTAACCGGACCGACTCATTCGGACACCGGCTATCATATCGTCTGCACATTTTCCCTGAGCTGTCGACGCTGTTCCGAAAAACAGTTTTTTGCGATAATGTCTCTTGCCCTTGAGGAAAGATTGTTAAAATGAAAAGAAGTCAGCCAGCGGTTTTTCCGTATTCGTTTGGTTCGGATTAGATGGCCTGAACAAATAATAGTCTCTGCAGGATTTGGCAGGTTGAGTTCAATGGACAGAGGTTTGGTAATCTTACATGCCTTGGGGAGAATGGACAAAATACCACTCTGGGAGATATCTACCGTCTCACCAGCGATCTCGACAGGTTGCTCATCCACGTCACTTTCTTGAGGATCATAAAAAACCTCCACCTGCGCTCTGATATTAACCCTGAAGTATTCACGAAGATCCTCTGGCCTGATGGTCTTTTGGGCCACCAACTCAATGACACGATTATTCAACAGTTCGATAATTTTAGCCGAAAATGTAATATGTTCCCGGTCAGTGTCTTTACTGACCAACACACAACGCCAATCCTTTTGGATATTTTCAGGAATGGTCCCAGGGGGAAACAGCAGGAAGAAGGAAGGGGCTGTAGACGCATTAAACAGGCAATCTACCTGCATTCTTTTGCCAACCGAATTGGTCAATGTAACAACTGCGGGCTGCCGGTCAGGGATAGCGTTGACTATGGCTATAATATCGGTGGACATTTCTCTTTAATATTTGAGGCTACTTTGAAACTGTAGGTTTAACTTCACGTGCAAAATCAGTCTTCCTTCACCACCTGTACTTTCAGGCGCAGCATTTTCCGTTGAATTACCAGACAGCAACCAATGATTTTATCTCTATCCTCTGAGGTGATATCATCAAAATGATACGCCACCTCAAACCGACCATCGTGTAACTGCTGTATACGTACCTGATGGGCAAGAATCTTGATTGTATCCGTCTCTATTGATGGGACTGTTATCTCAAGTTTGACCTGCCGGTCAGCCTGAGGCTTTTCGTCGAAAATGGCGAGAATACCGCTACCACTTATATCTACCGTCTGTCCCAGCGTTGACCATGGTTCATTCTTGTCGTTGAAGAGCTCAGTATGGAAAGATTTGGAGATAACGTTCGTTACCGTGTCTACCCTGAAAAATTCCCGCATCTGCTCATGGCTGATGGATTTTCGGACAATCATCTGCAGGGTTTGCCGATTAGCGATTTTCTGGATCATTGCCTCAAGGGAAATCGTCGGCCCGCCCATGTCGATGCTGATAATACATGGTTGCTGAATATCTATTTCTTCAACAGGAAGAATACCAGGCTTGAAAATAAGGGAAAATTTTGGTGCATCCATTTCCTGGTAAAGGCATTGGGCTCTGATTCGGTCCGGTCGGTTCAGAAGCGGGAGAAAAATTCGTACAGGCTTGCCTTTGGGGATGTTCTGCAGGATGTCGGTGTCAGATGTCATAATTTTTT
>WTAT01000033.1 GCA_013139415.1 Desulforhopalus sp. | reverse complement strand
ACAAGCTCGTGAAGGAACTGGCGAGCCGCTATCCTGACAGATATATTGTTTTTGACACCCCACCCCTTGAGGTGGCCTCCGAGTCGAAAGTGCTCTCTCAGGCAGTTGATGGGGTGGTGCTGGTGGTCAGACAAGGAATGTCTAACAGTACTCTGATTGAGAAATTCATTTCGGATATCGGCAAGGACAAGATCATCGGTGTCATTTTCAATGGTCAAAAAAGTAACTTCATTTCAGACAGGTTGATAGATAAGAGTCACTATTATTACGGGAACTATTATCCTAAAAAAAAATAAATTGAAGCTGAAAGGTTATTTTTTTCTTCTCGACCTGAATTTTTGCGAACCTACATTTTTTCGATGAAGAGATTTTTCCAGAATACGTCGCTGTTGTAGTCTGTCCGACTGCTTCCGTGGGACGGTGAGAGGTTGCTTGGAACCCGGTTTCAAACCCGTCACATACATAGCCGTAGAGAGGGTGCCGGGGGTGGGGGTAAAGTCCTGGGCCTTTCTTATCTGCAGTCCAAGCTTTCGCATATCCTGTACGAGTTTTTCCGTATGCTTTGGTGTCGATCCGGGGTGAGCAGTGATGACATACGGGGTGAATTCAATATTTTTCTTTCCGATCATCTTGCCAATTCTACGGCATTCAGCAACGAATTTTTTAAGAAGGGTATGTGGTTCTTTGTGCATGAGACAGAGCAATTCGTCGTCTGTATGTTCTGGAGCGATCTTTAATGATCCGGGTGTATGCGATTGAAGAATTCTTTTAAGCAGACGAGGAGTGCGAAGGAGGAGTTCCATCCTCAAGCCGGAAGAAATGAAGAGCTTTTTTATGCCGTCAATGGTCGAAATGTCGTCGAGCAGGTCAAGAAACAGATCTTCGTCAATTTTTAGGTTTGGGCAGGGTTTTGGATAAAGACAATCACGTTTTTTGCACGATCCTATGGCGCAATGTGTTCCATAAAGGTTAGCGGTTGGCCCACCAAGATCACTGATGGTGCCTTTAAAATCGTCCATTTGTGAGATGCGTTTGCATTCTTTGTAGATGGATTCTTTACTGCGCGAGATGATGGCAGGCCCCTGGTGTCTGGTAATGGCACAGAAGGAGCAGTTACCGGAACAGCCCCGGACGATGGTTACCGAATCCTTGATCATCCGATAGGCCGGGATTTGCTGCTTTACCGGATGGGGATGTCTTGTATAGGGCAGGCTATATAGTGTATCGAGTTCCACTGGTAAGAGAGGTCTTGGAGCAGGATGTTGCACTACCCAGTGGGTTTGTTGGCGCTGCAGGATGATTCGGGGGGAATTGGCTCGTGAGTGTTTGTCAATTTCTGTTTCAGCCTCAAGAAAATGGCGAGGTTCTGCTTGAATCTTTTCCCAGGAAGGGAGAACGAGAAACTTTTGTGAGCTTTTTATTTCAAGATTAGGGAACTGTCCAGGAAAATGTTCCTGCAGATCATTGTCAGTTATTCTTTGGCAGGTCCCGGAAATGCCGGAAAGGGACTTGTTCTGAGCGCACCGCCTGGCTATCTCCACTATAGCTTTTTCTGCCATTCCGTAAACAACAAGATCTGCTTTTGCATCAGTCAGAAAGGACGATCGAAGTTTCTCCTGTTTAAAGTCATAGTGCACAAAACGCCTGAGCGATGCTTCAATGCCGCCGAGGATGATCGGGATATTCCGAAAGGTTGAACGGGCGAGGCTGGTATAGATCAGATTGGCTCGGTCTGGTCTCCTGCGCTCCGTTTTTGTTCGTTCCTTTCCCCTCCAGGGGTTGCCGTCCGGTGAATAGGCGTCGGTGTTGCGTACTTTCCCGTTACCGGTGTAATTTGCGACAATAGAGTCAAGGTTTCCGGCGGTAATGCCGCAAAAAAGTCTCGGAGTTGGAAAATTTTTGAAATCTACGGCGCTATCAAATCTGGGTTGGGGGAGGATGGCTACCCGAAATCCATGGCTTTCCAGCAGCCTGCCGATAAGAGCCACGCCAAATGAAGGATGGTCGATGTATGCGTCGCCGGTGACTAGTAAAATATCGAGGTGAGTCCATCCCCGCAACCTGCACTCTTCCCAGGTTATTGGCAGGGGAAGAGTACAGCTTATATCGTTATCCATGAGAGTTCGTTTGGATAATCTTTACATGAATTTGGCATTGATAAAAAGATGGCAAAAAATCGATGCGGCATAGCCGAGGGCGATTACCGGAGTCCATTTCAGGTGGGCATTGAAGGTATAGACCCCCCTTGCTGCACCCATAAGTGCCACTCCTGCCGCGGAACCGATCGACAAAAGACTGCCTCCTACCCCTGCTGTCAGGGTGACCAGCAACCATTGTCCATGGGACATATCAGGCTGCATAGTCAGTACAGCAAACATCACTGGAATATTATCAACGATAGCCGAGAGGACTCCAACAATGACATTGGCTGTAGTTGCTCCTAAACCGAGATAGAGGAATTCGGAAACGGAGGCCAGGTAGCCGAATTGCGAAAGACCACCTACACAGAGGATCACCCCGTAAAAGAAGAGCAGGGTATCCCATTCAGCTCTGGCCACCTTGCGAAAAAGATCGAAGGGGTCGGGTTTTGCGTGATAGGTTTGATGCGACAACGGGTTATCGTCAACGTCATAATTTCTGTGCTCTCGTTTTTTCAGGTAATAGGAGAAAAAACCAAGATAACCGAGACCGAGCATCATACCCGCTGCCGGTGGAAGGTGAAGAAAATTATGGAATGACACAGCAGTCGCAATGGTAACAAGAAAGAGCAACATGATCCTCCTGGCACCCAGCTTCATAACATAATGATCCTTGCTGGGTTGGGGAGTTGCCTTACTGATGGCGAAATTCATAAAAGCTGCAGGAACCAGCCAGTTTATTAAAGAAGGAAGAAAGATGGCGAAGAACTCAGTGAATTGGACAATTCCCTTTTGCCAGACCATAAGCGTTGTGATGTCGCCAAACGGTGAAAACGCTCCCCCTGCATTTGCGGCGATGACGATGTTGATACAGGCCAGGGACACAAATTTTTTATCACTGCCGCCGACGGCCATGGCGACAGCCCCCATCAGTAAAGCAGTAGTCAGGTTGTCGGCAATAGGTGAAATTACAAAAGAAAGAAGGCCGGTAACCCAGAAAACTACGCGCAGAGAGAATCCCTGGGTAACAAGCCAGGAACGTAATGCCTGAAATACATTTCGTTCGTCCATGGCATTGATGTAGGTCATTGCCGTAAGAAGAAAGAGGAACAGTTCTGCGTATTCGAGAAGGTTATGGCGAATGGCAACTTCTGCCGCATGAGTGTTGCCCATATTATTGAATGTTATAGCGACGAGAACCCAGATAACACCGGCAGCAAGAAGCACTGGTTTGGATTTTCTTAAATGGAGCTGCTCTTCAACGATCACAAGAGAGTAGGCGGACACAAAGAGAATGACTGAGAGTATACCAAAAAAGGATCCGGTGAGTCCTGCAGTATCTACCTCTGCACCTCCACCACCACTGGCAAATGCGAGAGTGCCAGATGCAAAAATTATACAGAACAATAAGAGCAGTTTATTCATTAGGGATTTCCAGGTTAGAATTTACAGTAAGGATTGAAAAACACCGACGATTATACCAGTCCGGCAAGACCATCGCAAGCAGAGTCCCATGGTATCAAAAAATACCACTACAGCAGGAGAACGAGGGGGGAGCCCTCCGGTCGAGTCGTCAGCAGGCTGGCTGGACCGGAGGGGGCGAAGGTTAAGCTAATTGTGTGAAAATTGTTTAGCTGTTCGATGGAAGATATTGTGTCAGCGGACAATTATTACAACCGGCCTCCGGAAGATCAGTTCCCTTGTGGATCAGATCAACCAGGGCAGCAACAGCCGCTTTGCTGTCGGCATACATGTGTTCCTTGCCGATCTCCTCAATCAGTCCTGTTCGTTCCATCACCTTAAGTACCTGACCCTTAACGCCACACATTGCAAAACCGAGTTTTGCACTCCTTACTCTTTTGCAGAGCATCTCGAGGGCCTCCTCGCCTGATGCATCCATGTCGTTTATGCCACGTGCATCAAGGAGAATATAGCGCAGTTCGGGTTGTTCGGTTCTGAATTTGGCTACTTGTTCATCGAGATAACTTGCGTTAGCAAAAAAGAGTGCGCCGTCAAAACGTACAACAGAGATGTGCCGACAACCTTTCAGACGGTAGTGTTCCGCACTTTTCAAAACGTTTTCCTCGTTCATTGACAGCCTTGCTACTACAGGTCTCATGGACTTGTAAAGAAAGACGACCATTGAAAGTGCAACACCCACCATGATTCCTTTGTCGAGATGCGGTGCGTAGTAGAGGGTTACCATAAAACTGAGTATGGATATGGCCCCATCATACCATTGAGCTTTCCAGGAATGAACGAACCCTTTGATGTTGACCAGACCGATTACTGCCATCATGATTACCGCGGCCAGTACTGCTTGGGGGAGATGATAGAGCAATGGGGTAAAAAACAGCAGGGTGATGACAACCATCACCGAGGTCACCACCGATGAAATGCCGGATACGGCCCCCGCCTGGAGGTTAACGGCGGATCGGGAAAATGAGCCGGAAACAGAGTAACTGGAGCCGATTGAGCCGAGAATGTTTGCCAGTCCCTGGCCGATGAGTTCCTGGTTGGGGTCAAGCTTTTGACCGGTCTTTGCTGCCATGGCTTTGGCAATGGCAATAGCCTCCATAAAACCGAGCAATGAAATGATAATTGCCGTGGGGAGAAGCTTCATGAAGGATTTAGCGTTGAGCTCTGGAATGGTAAACTGTGGTAAACCCTCGGGAATTGTACCAACGACAGCTCCCCCCCCCATGACAAGAAGGTTGGCGGCATCAAGTGTCGAGTTGCCAACCTTCAGCCGCCAGGTCTTGCCGTCAGTCTTTATTCCTTCTGGAATCGCATCCTTTGGGTAAAAGACAAAGGAATCATTGTCCTTTACACTTTCAAGTTTTAGGGATCGCAGCTCAGATCGGAGCAAATGGCTGTGATGTTTGGCGTCGTTGATTCTAAGGGTGAGTAATTCTACCTGGCTTTGTAGTTGGATCAGCTCAGGACTCTTGCCATGTCTTTTTTTCAGTGCCTTTAACTCTTCATCCACCTGTAGACCGGTGGTTGCCCTTTCAGTGCCTAAGGTTTCTATTTCTGTGACAGAGTGGTTGAAATCTGTGATTGTTTTTGCAAGTGCAGGAATCCGGATGGCGGAAACGTCGACTTTGGCATCATTGTTGAAACTGGTAAAATAAGAGATGAGGGTGGTAATGGCGACTGCAACGAGCACATTGGGGATGCGCGGGTTGATTTTCTTTAGCACCGTCATGATGATGACAGCACAAACACCATAAAGAAGGGTGGGCAGATGGGTATAGTCCATTGCCGCCTGGGCAACCCGAATCATCGTTTCATAATGATGTCCGGCTTTATCGACGTACACCCCGAAAAATTTTGAGAATTGAGACGAAGCAATGATGATGGCGGCGGCGTTGGTAAAACCATTAATCACGGGATGCGATAGAAAGTTAACAACAAGTCCCAGTCGCAGAACCCCGAGCGAAAATTGGAAAATACCGACTGTCAGTGCCAAAACGATGGAATAGGCGATGAATTCGGTTGATCCGGCGGTGGCAAGTGGCTCCAGGGATGCGGCAGACATGAGAGATACAACAGCCACAGGACCGGTTGCCAGCTGACGGCTTGAGCCAAAGAGTGCCGCCACCATGGGTGGTAGAAAAGCAGCATACAATCCGTAGTATGCCGGTAACCCGGCAAGCTGGGCGTAGGCCATTGACTGCGGGATGAGAACGAGGGCGACAGTAAGACCGGCAAGGAAATCAATTTTGAACTTGCCGGAATCATAATCTTTAAACCAGGCTAGAAATGGAAAAATCTTCAGAATCATTTTTCAGCTCCTTAAAAATTATACGATATACTAAAAGGGCTTTATGCCCTTTAACTTACAATGAATAGCGGATAGTGGATGACTGAACAGCCTGTCTTTTCCGAACAGTTAATCAAAGCGCTCTTGCCAATAAAGTCAAGAAAAATTGGAAATATCAGAGAGAGATATGCACAAAACAGGCATGAAGTTGCATTTTCAGAAAAAGTATGGTTATCAGAGAGGACATGTGTATAGCTTTTGCGACGTTGATGATTAAAAATATTGGTATTGATCCATGATATTGAGCCACTAGCGACAGGAGGCACATAAATGAAACCAGGAAATAATGGCTTTCGTATACTACTCGCTGATGATCATGTATTAATTCGTCATGGAATAAAAAACATCGTTAGGAAGGATGATAAATTCCGTGTGGTTGGTGAGGTGAGTAATGGCAAGGATCTTATGGTTTTCCTGGAAGATACGGAAGTGGATATGATAATCCTGGACATTTCCATGCCCGGGATCGGGGGAATGGAGGCGACAGGACTGGTAAAGAGCAAGTATCCCTTGGTTAAAATTCTGATGTTGACCATGCATAAAAACAAGCAGTATTTCTATAATGCCATGGCTGCCGGTGCCGATGGATATCTCATGAAGGATGATTCGGATGAGGAGCTGCTGATTGCAATTAAAAAGGTGCTATCCGGTAAAAGCTATATTTCACCGCATATGGTTGATGATTTTGCTGATGACGTGATCAACATGTATCGTACTGAAAAGAAAAGTCCTTTTCAGGAGCTGACCAAACGGGAAAAAGAAATTCTGCAACTGGTGGTAGAGGGCTATACAAGTAGAAAAATGGCCGAACAGTTAAATTTAAGTCAGCGGACCATCGATCATCACCGCTCTAACCTGCTTCGAAAATTTAACAGGAAAAACAGTATTGATCTGGTTAATTACGCTGTTCGCAATGGCTTTGCTACGGCTGATTAGGTTAATTGTTGGTGTGGTTGAACCGGATCTTCCAGACGAACAGGCCACACCCCACCATGCAAGCACTGAGAAGTTGTCCCATAGTGAAAAGGCCAAATAAATATCCCACCTGCTGGTCCGGTTCCCTGAAGTTTTCCACAACAATTCTAAAACAACCATAGCAGACGAGAAATAAGGCAAGGATACTGCCATGTGGCCAGTATCGGTTGTTCTGCCATGGCTTTTTGCGTACTAACCAGAGAATCAAAAAAAGTAGAAAACCCTCAAGAAATGACTCATACAGCTGTGATGGGTGTCGGGGGGAAGAACCCCCACCGGGAAACACCATTGCCCAGGGAAGGTCGGTTACTCGTCCGTATAACTCGCCATTGATGAAATTGCCGATCCTTCCGAGACCGAGACCGATGGGGAGAGTTGCAATGTAGATATCGGCAGTTTTCCAGTAATCAAGTTTGTTCATCCTGCAAAATATCCATCCTCCGATCAGCAGAGTCAAACAAGCACCGTGAAAAGACATGCCACCGCTCCAGGTAGCTGGGATTTCCATGGGATGCGCGATATAATAGGAAAAATTATAGAAGAAAACGTAGCCTAATCTTCCCCCAATAACTACGCCCAGGATGAGAACAAGGTTGAGGTTTTCAAAGTGGTCCGCAAGCTGGTGGTATTTATACTCCCGTATCTGCCGACGCACGAGATAATAGCTTGCAAGAAATCCGAGGACGTACATGAGCCCGTACCACCGTATATGCAGGGGGCCGAGGCTGAAAATTATTGGATCGATTTCAGGGAAGGTGAGAGGCGACATAGGGGTTAACTGATTTTGTCTATTGCAGTTTTTGAATTTTTTTCAGATGCACCTGCAGCACGGAAATAGCCGCCGGTGTAATGCCTGAAATTCTCGATGCCTGGCCAAGTGAGAGGGGCTGGATTCGCGTCAGTTTCTCCACCACCTCATTGGAGAGCCCTGAAAGAGAGCGGTAATCTATATCTTGTGGCAGAAGAACCGACTCCATTTTTTTAAACCGGGCTACCTGTTCGTTTTGCCGATCAATGTAGCCTTTAAACTTCACTTGCAGTTCTATTTCTTCTTTTACCGAACTGGACTGAAGGCCGTCTATTATCTCAAGTTCTTTTTCGGTAATCGGCAGAGAAGAAAAGGAGCTGATGGACAGTTCCGGGCGACGCAACAGGTCAGAAAGTGAACATTTTTGTTTCAGATTACTGCTGTTCATTGCTGTAAGAGCCACATTCATTGCCGGGTTTGGTTTGATTGAGATATTTTCAAGCGATGCAATGCCGTCCTGAATTAATTGCTGTTTATGCAGGAATGCCTGATGGGCTTCTTCCCTTACCAGCCCTAACTCGTACCCTATTTGGGCCAGGCGACTGTCGGCGTTGTCCTCTCGCAGCAAGAGTCTATATTCTGCTCTGGAGGTAAAAAGTCGGTAGGGTTCTTTGGTGCCACAAGTAACAAGATCATCTATCAGCACACCTATATATGCCTGGGAGCGGTCGAGAACTAAGGGTTTCTCGCTCCTGATGGCACGGACTGCGTTAATGCCGGCGACAAGGCCTTGAGCGGCGGCCTCTTCATACCCGGAAGTGCCGTTGATCTGTCCGGCGAAAAACAGACCCCGTACCTGTTTGGTCTCAAGTGAAGGGTGCAGGCCGAGCGGATCGATATAGTCATATTCGATGGCGTATCCGGGCCTGATAATTTGTGCTTTCTCAAGTCCTTTAATTGAATTGATCATCGCAGTCTGGGTTGCAAGGGGCAGACTGGTGGGTACCCCGTTCGGATAGACTTCGACGGTATCAAGCCCTTCTGGTTCCAGAAAAATCTGGTGTCTGTCTTTTTCCGGAAACCGCATGACTTTGTCTTCAATGGAAGGGCAGTATCTGGCACCTGTGCCTTGGATGACTCCCGCATACAGTGGAGACTGGTTTATTCCCTGACGAATTATTTCGTGGGTGTTCTCGTTAGTATAGGTGATGTAGCAAGGCAGTTGGGGCAGGGTGTAACCACCTTTTGCCGAGTAGGAAAAATGGGCTGGAGGATAATCGCTGTGCTGGATTTCCAGTTTTGAATAGTCAATGGTGTTCGAGGCAAGACGTGGAACTGTTCCGGTCTTCATTCGGCCGACCTCGAAGCCGTGTTCTTTGAACCAGGCTGCAAGCCCTTTTGATGGGGCGTCACCTAGTCTCCCGGCACCGAAATTTTTCATGCCAATGTGGACAAGGCCGTTGAGGAAGGTCCCGGTGGCGACAATCACGGCCTTGGTACGAATCTGCTCGTCAAGGGAGGTGGTTATCCCGGAAATTTGATCATTTTCTACAAGAAGACCAGCCACCACTGTCTGTTTTACAGTCAGGTTTGGTTGGTTTTCAATTATTGATTTCATGCGCAGCCGGTAGAGCAACCTATCAGCCTGTGCCCGGGATGAGCGCACTGCAGGGCCTTTGCTGGTGTTAAGTTTGCGGAACTGGATAGAGGTGGCATCGATATTCTTAGCCATTTCGCCACCCAGTGCATCGATCTCGCGGACAAGATGGCCCTTTGCCAATCCGCCGATAGCAGGATTGCAGGACATTGCGCCGATTGTATCGGCATTGATCACTGTGAGCAGGGTTTTACAGCCCATTCTGGCTGCGGCAAGTGCGGCCTCGCAACCTGCATGGCCGGCCCCGATAACAGTTATGTCATATTCTTCAGTGGTCATAGATCTGCTTTAACTAAATTTTTTTTCTGTTCCTGCTCCCACCAGATCAGTGCCCACTGGGGAGGAGAATCCCGGCGAACAATCAACCGGCCATTTTCTGAATGAATGATTTTGGCTGATAAGTATTTCTCCAAAGCAAGATTCTCTTCAGGGGTGATGTCGTGAAACATCCAGCTATATGATTTGATTGCTTCAGCCATAGATGTATATGCAACATCTCGTTCAAGGTTAAGGATGGTGACGTTCGGATAGATTCCTAATGTATAGAGGGTATTCAGCGTGTAAATATAATCAGGTCCGGGGGAAAAAGATCGTCCCAGTGCCTTGAAGGCTCCCTCTTCAAAGGGCGTTGAGCCTATCCTGTCAGTGAGAAAAATATACCTGCTACCATAACTGTCAATTTTATGGAGAGCGGTTTCGAGGTCCTTTACCCCCATTGATCTTGAAGCGATTGCAATATCGTGGGGTTGCAACCCTTTTTTTTGCCAGTCATCTTCCCAGGCACATTGCACAGTATGGATATTATGTATATTTTCTTCACGGGCAATCTCCTCCAGAGTGTTGAGCATCCCGCGGGAGAAATCGATGGCGGTAACAGTTTTCACTTTTTTTGCCAACGGGATTGCCAGGGTCCCGGGGCCTGATCCGATATCAAGGACTGTGAAGGTGTTTTCCAGGGGTAAATGGGAGAGCACTAGGTCTACATAGGCTGCGTTCTTGTTGCGGCTAGAGAAAGATCTGGCTTTTTGGTCCCATTCAGCGGGACCTTTGTTCTGCCAGCCTTTTTTGGCAAGGGCATTGGCTCGGAGCGTGTTCCAGTCGATATCTGAGTATATTTGTGGTGCGGAATTATCCATACATCTGCCTCAAGTTTTCTAAGGTGTTTATACCTCCCAAGGGGCAGACTAAAATCAGCAGCCTTCAGAGGAAATTGAAAAAATCCCGATTTATTTTTTCGTTTATCAGGGTTTGGGAGGATCTCCTGGCTTGTCTTGTTGCGAAAATTGTAATTACCGGACAGCCTGCAGAAATACGAGTCAGGCATCAGGCAAAGGGTTTATGCATGCGTGAGAATAGCACAGCCGATAGTCTTCTGCAATATATGGGTGTTGTCTGAGAACAAAAATGTTTGACACTGGCTGGTAAATGTGGTTAATATTTCTGTTTTGTAATTTGTCATTTCGCCGATGGTGCTGTTGCCATTGGCGGAATTAAACTGATTCGAAGAAAGGCCGGGAATTACACTATAAAGAGCAGCGTCCCCGACTCTCTGAAGTTAAAAACATTCCATGGTTTGACCATAGAATTTACAGATGAGGAAGTAAAGAATGAGCAAGCGAACTTTTCAACCAAGCAATTTAAAACGTAAACGTACCCACGGATTTCGTGAGAGAATGAGCACCCGTGCCGGCAGAGCAGTAATAAGAGCACGAAGAGCTAGAGGCCGAAAAAGGCTCACGGCATAACCTTGGCCGAACACCGGCTTTTGAAAAGCTCCCTGTTACGAAAAGGATGGGAGTTTGAGAAAGTTTACAGCAGGGGAAAGCGTTTGCATGGCAAGGGTTTTACACTGATTTGTTCGCCGAATTCAATAGGTGAAAGCAGGCTCGGAATTAGCGTTCATCGGAAGATTCGTGGTGTGGTGAAGCGAAATCGCATCAAACGGATTATTCGGGAATCGTTCCGACTTTGGCAAAAGAGTTATCCAGAGGGAGCAGATATCGTTTTTGCCGTTCGGCCTGACTTTTCCTGTTTACATCCCGGAGATATCTGCGCGGCTGTAACATCCCTTAAGAATAGTTTTACTTGTTGTCATGGCGTATGAGATGAAGATAAGTAAAATTCCCAAGGTAGTTTTTATCGGATTTGTGAGAGGCTACCAATATTTTGTCTCACCGCTCCTGCCACCTACCTGCCGTTTTTTTCCTACCTGTTCAACTTATAGCATCCAGGCAATTGAAAAATATGGTGTTGCCCGGGGGTCCTTTTTGGCACTGCGACGGATACTTCGCTGTCACCCCTTCTCCCGAGGCGGATATGATCCGGTACGGTAAACGGACCGCCCTCCGGTCACTTTTGATAACTGACATAACCTTCCGGTTTTGACATAATTTACGGACAGTTCATGGACACATACAGAGCTTTTTTAGCGATTATCATCTCATTTGTTATTCTTCTTGGTTATCAATATTTCTTTGTCGGTTTCGATCAACCTGTTGCCGTTAATGAGACAACGGAGCAATCTGTGGGTGAAACCACCCAACCTGCAACGATGCAGCAGCCCCACGTAGCTGCTGTTGTGCAAGCGACGGCAGAAGTTGCGTCACCTCCTGCAATACCCTATGACCGAACCCCAAACGACATTACCATTGACACGGATTTGTATACAGCAATCCTGTCTGAAGACGGCGGAACAGTCACAAGCTTTGTCATGAAAAAACAAAGGGAAACCCACGACAAGGATTCGCCTGGAATGCAGCTGGTCAAAACCACAGCTGACCAGGGTTTTCCTCTGCAATTTACTTGGGGAAGCGCTGTTGGCTCACGGGTATTGTATGACAGTGACGTGCAAAGCCTCAAGTTATCAGCGGATAAGTCAAAAGCTGAGTTGCGGATGCAGGCGGATGCAGGGAACGGGCTGGTGGTCGAACGAGTGTACTCCTTTGATAACAATAGCTATTTAATTGATCTTTCCATAAACGTCAAAAACCTCTCGAATAACCTTCTTCAGGGCATGCCACAGCTGGGTTTGATTAATACCCGTTTTGAAGGGGTCTCCAGTCCGGCTAATAGATTCCTCTTTGGTGGACCTGCAGCTTTTGTAAATGGGGAATTGCAGGAGGTCAATGCCGATGACTTTGAAGATGGTCCAAAGACCCTGCAGGGAACGATAGAGTGGGCTGGATATGAGGGTAATTATTTCCTTTGTGCTTTGGTTCCAAAAGATGGCGCAGGCGGATCATTTACCATGCAGGGCACTGATATGCTGGCCAGGACCCAACTCTCCGGCCCAATCGACACCCTTCAACCGGGGATGGAAAAGACCTATGACTACCATATTTATTATGGCCCTAAAAAATTAAAAATGCTGCAGGGCATTGGATATAACCTTGATCGTTCGGTAAATTTCGGCTGGTTTGATGTTATTGCCAAACCGACTCTCTGGCTGTTGAATATGTTTTATTCCTTCTGTCGCAATTACGGGGTCGCCATTATTTTGGTTACCGTCCTCTTTAAAGCAGTTTTCTGGCCGATTTCTCAGAAGGGCATGAAATCGATGAAAAATATGCAGAAATTGCAGCCGAAGATGGTGAAGATTAAGGAAAAATACAAGAGCGATCCAACCAAGATGAATCAGGAGGTGATGAGTCTTTACAAGACCTACAAGGTGAATCCTCTTGGCGGTTGTCTGCCGATGGTCTTGCAGATTCCGGTATTTTTTGCGCTCTATAAAGTACTCTTACAGAGTATCGAATTGCGACATGCGCCATTTATGTTGTGGATCACAGATCTATCCGCTCCGGATCGATTATGGATTGGATTTGATCTTCCCTATCTTGGTGGTTTACCCGTTTTGACCTTGCTTATGGGAGCATCGATGTTTTTACAACAGAAGCTTTCTCCCACCACGGCTGATCCAACCCAAGCAAAAATTATGATGTTCTTGCCTGTGGTTTTTACATTCATGTTTCTTAATTTTGCTTCGGGTCTTGTGTTGTATTGGTTCATTAATAATTTGCTTTCCATTCTTCAACAGGTACTCATTAATCGCGATACAAAAAAAACATCGGCTACTACCTGAGTGAATGCCCAGGAATAAGGAAGAGTTCAAAACTGTTTAGTGCCTTACTCCTGAAAGCCTGTCATAAAAAACAAGAAATCTGGAGAGTGTGTTAAAATTAGAAACTTAAAGATACCACCAAGGCACTTACACCCCTCAAGGGGGTACTGAGATGAGTCCAGCTTAATTTTCCCGTTTACCGGGGTTAGGGTGGTTGAGATATATTTGATTAAGGTAATTAAATGTCTTTAGAGAAAAAAGATTTTTACGGAAAAGAAGTTACTGCAGCAATCAAAAATGCATGCGATACTCTTGGGGTTGCTCAGGAAAAACTTGAGATCGAGATCATTGAAACTGGCAGTACTGGTATATTTGGACTTATACGCAAGAAAGCGCACATCCGCGTACTGATAAAACCTGAGGTTGAAGAGATCAGTGCAGATGTCTTTGAGGTAGACTCTTATATAAAATCTGAGCCGGAAGAGATACTTAAGCCTGATTCGACAACTCCCGAAACTGTTGAGTCTGAACCGGAAAAAGCTGAACCTTTTTCTGCTGTCGAAGAGAAGGTGGTCGAACCTGTTCAGAAAGTTGTTGATGTAAACCAAGATCAAAACGTCAAGAAGGAAAAAGAGCCAGAAGTTGAGGTGAGTCTTGAGAGTGTGGAAATCGTCAAAACGGAACTTTTACAGCTTGTCGAGTTGATGGGATTTCCGTCTACTCTTGAAGTTGAGACAGCGGGACTGTCGGTGGCTTGCACGCTTCGTGGTGATTTCGAAGAGAATTTAACAGGGACGGATGGAAAGGTCCTTGACAGTTTGCAGTATATTTTACGAAAAGTAATTAGCCGAAAGGTACCTGAGCGTTTGAGGATTTCCATTAATATCGGTGATTTTCGTGAGAGAAGGCTCGAAGAATTAAAAGTCAGGGCCGTTGAATTAGCAACCCAGGTAAAAGAAGACGGCAAGACCCAGGTTCTACCTGCCCTCAATCCTTCTGAGAGAAGAGTCATTCACATGATTCTTCAGGAGGATAAGGAAATTCGCAGTCGTTCGGTCGGTGATGGACTGTTCAAAAAAATCCTCATTTATAAACCCGGAAAAGGAAATCGGCCTGGTGGCCGCAAACGTTCCCAGTCAAGAGGGCGACAAAACAAATCTAGTTCCAAAAAGGGGAGCGAATCCTGATTAAGGTTCGCGATTTTTTGAGCCATATTCTGTTACAGTTTGTATATTCTTCCACGGCTATATTTTCGTTTTTGGAGGAGTCCTAATGAATTCTCCCTACCAGGAAGCAACGATTGCTGCCATCTCAACCCCGCCTGGTGCCGGTGGTATTGGTATCATCCGCATTAGTGGTGACCAGGCCCTTTCTCTACTCAAAGCTATATTTCAACCAAAGGATCCATCCTGTCTCTATCGCAGTCACCAACTCTACTATGGCCATATCCGGCAGCCTGACCAGGGAAAAATTCTCGATGAAGTCCTGGCCGTCTTTATGGCCGCCCCCCACACCTACACCCGAGAGGATGTTGTGGAAGTTCACTGCCACGGCAGTTTTCTTGTGTTGCAGAATGTTCTTGAGTTGATTTTGGCAAGTGGAGCAATTCTCGCCTCACCAGGTGAATTTACCAAGAGGGCCTTTCTTAATGGAAGGATCGATCTGACCCAGGCTGAGGCCGTGATTGATGTTCTTTCTGCTAAAACCAGAAAGGGTGTTGATCTGGCTCAGGAACAGCTGTCTGGTGCTTTGTACGGTAAAATCGATCCGATTCGACAGAGTCTGGTGCAAATGCGTGCTGTCATTGAAGTTGCCATTGATTTCCCCGATGAGGACCTGGAAATAATCGATCATAGTGCCTTAATTGCTCAGTTGGAGCAAGAGGTTGAAGAACCGCTCAAAAAACTTTTACAGAGTGCTGACCGGGGAAGGCTCTATAGAGAAGGGATCTCTCTCGTCATCGCGGGTCTACCGAATGTAGGGAAGTCCAGCCTGCTCAATACTATTCTTCAGGAAGAAAGGGCGCTGGTTACATCGATTCCAGGCACAACCAGAGATTCAATTGAAGAGGTTGTTGATATTAAAGGGATACCGGTCCGTATAATCGATACGGCGGGAATTCGAGATAATGCCGGCGAGGTTGAAGAACTGGGTATTCAGCGAGCCAGAGATCTTATCAATAAAGCCGATTTAATCCTTTTTCTCATTGATGGTTCCCGGGAATTAATTGATGGAGATCGCACATTATACGGTCAAGTGAAACATAAGCCGGTGTTGCCGGTCATCAATAAGATAGATCTTTGTGGCAACCCGATTCCCGATTTTTCTTCCATCTCGAGTATCGGTAAATGTGTAAAAATTTCCGCCAGGGAACAGACGGGTATCGAACGACTTAAGCAAGCAGTTTTTGATGCTGTTATTTCCGGTGACGAGCAGTGGGAAGAAGGCGGGTGTGCCCCTAATGTGCGGCATAAGCAGGCACTTATTGGCGCGGTCGAGGCTTGTGATCAGGTCCTGCTTTCTCTTAAGGGGGGGCTTACCAACGACCTTATCGCCGTCGATCTGCAGGGTTGCCTTGATTATTTAGCTGAAATTGTTGGTGAGACGACTACTGAGGATGTGCTCGACGTAATATTTGAGCAGTTCTGTTTAGGTAAGTAACAGAAACTACTCAAATAATAGTCTGATTTCTGATATAGTTTTATTCCTCTTTATTGGGGTGATAACCCGGCCACTTCACTTGTCCACCGTTTTAACAAAGTTTCAGCCTCTCCTCTATCTTCAAATTGAGTCTCATTGTTCAAGGCTTTCTCTAGAGTTTCGATCGCTTCCTGTAATTCACCGTTTCCATAAAGGCCCAGGGCTAAGTGATACTGGATTACTGGATCATCTGGGCGATTTTCCAGAGCCTGCCTGAATTGGGAGATCGCTAGAGAATATGACTTGCGCTTATAATGCACCCAGCCCAGGGTGTCTGCAATATGCGGTTGGTCAGGAAGAGCTTGTTTCGCCTGCATCGCAAGGCGGAGGGCTTCGCCCAGGTCGGCTCCTTTTTCTGATGCGAGTAGCCAGGCAAGGTTGTTGGCTGCAGCCGGAAGATTCGGTTGGATTTCCAAAGCCCGGGCATATTGTTGCTTTGCCTCGTTCAAGCGGCCCTGAACTTCATAAGCCGTGGCCAGCCCCATGATTCCGGAAATGGAGTTGGGCTTTGCTTTCAGTAGCTCCTCGTATTGAATAATTGTCTCGTCGATCTTACCCAGATGGCTTAAAAGGCGTGCGCTCAGAATATACCCCTGTGGATTGTCAGGGGCGAGTTCCTGGACTTTTTGGTAGGCCTGAAGGGCTTCTTCAAATTGTTCGTTTTTCGTTAAGAGATCGCCTAGTAAAAGATAGTGTCCCGCTGTCTCGCTTTGGGCTATATGTTTTTTAACGAACTTGATTCCTTGAGGGATGTCTTTGCCAACAGTCAGCGCGGTAAGAAAGGCTAGGCCCTTGGAGTTGTCGGGAGCCAGTTTCATCAGGTCATCAAAGGTTTGTCTGGCTTTTTCTTTATTTTTCTGACCGAGATAAGCAACGCCGAGAATACCCAGGAGTTCTGCATCTCCTGCAACTGCTTCTTGATTAAGTTTTAGAATAAATTCAACAGCTTTGTCGTACTCTTTAGCCTGCACGAGTGATTTAGCCAGAATTTTTACCGCAATGGAATTCTGCCGATTAATGCGAAGGGCAAGGGTTGCCTGTTTACCAGCTTCGGTGGTGATGCCACGGGAGAGATAGATCTGTGCCGCGAGTGCATGGTAGCGGTCGTTATTTGTCTTATTTTTCAGTGCCAGTTCTATAGAATGCTGTGCCAGCTCAGTCTTGCCAATTCTCATTTGGGCAAGTGCAGAATAATAGAATGGGTCCGCCCATTTAGGATAATTGGTCATAAGCGGCGTAATGAGTTCAATTGCTTCGTTATTTTTTCCTTCTTTAATGAGAAAGCGGGCTTTGATCAGATTTGCCCCGCCGTTGGCAGGGTTGCTTGCCAGAACGGTATCTATTATAGAGCGTGCCTGATCAAATTTCTGTAGATCAAAACTCAGTTCAGCAAGAGCCAACTGCAGTTGCAGATCGTCTGGGAAATCTGCAAGTGACGATTTTAGAATTTTTTCGGCTTTCCCAAAATGCCGGTTATTTTTATAAAAATCTACCAGCATCAGCCTAGCTGGAACCGATTCTTTTTGGATCTCGACAATTTTCAGCATTTCACTCTCTGCTTTGTCAATTTCACCTTTTTGTTGATAGAGATCGGCGAGTATCAGGTGCAGTTGAGGATTGTCTGGAAACTTTGGTTCCATAGTGTTTAAAAGATTCTGTATGGCAGCTTCGTCTTTTTTCTGCTTGTAGAACATCAGCAATGTACGGTAGTTGGTGAAATTATCAGGGTTGAGTGTAATTGCTTTCTGAAATAATTTTTCACTTTCCTCCCATTTGTTCTGAGCGATGAAAATACGTCCCTTGGTATTATAGAATTTATCATTTTCCGGTGCCTGAGCAAGCGCCTTATCGATGGCTTCTTCTGCTTGGACAAAATTCCCTTCGATCAGCTCCAGATTGGCAAGAAGTGCCAAAGCATCCAGGTAATTTGGATCTGTTGTCAGAACTTGTTCGACATATTTACGGCTTTCGTCGTTTTTACGGGAAAGGAGATAAAATTCCGCAACCTTAACACCGGCATCGAGATTGTCAGGGTCGAGAGAGGCAGTTCGCTGTAGTTCATCAAATGCGGCTTTTGGTTTGCTTGCTTTGAGATAAAGAAGTCCAAGTTGATACCTGGCATCAGCAAATTTGGCGTCAAGTTGGATGGCATTTCTTAGCTCCAGTACAGCAGCCTTCTCGTCGTCAATTTTTATGTATTCAAGAGCTCTTTTGTAATGTTTTTCCTTCTTCTGATTTGAATCTGAACAGGCGGTCAAATTGAAACAAAAAATAAAAATGGAGACCAATGCAGCAATACGAGTAAAAGTCATGGAGAAACCCTATGAAGTGGTTGAAATTAAGAAATCTATAAGGAAATAACTTGAGTCATTAATAGCTAGTTTGATAGTATAGTCTATATAAAATAGAAGGCTTTTCCTATCGAAAAGATTAATGGTTTTGAGAAAAAATTGTTTATTGCGAAATTAATCATTTTTAAACTATTCTATAGTGAGTGACAAACATGTTCAGATATGATTGAATGTTT
>WTAT01000633.1 GCA_013139415.1 Desulforhopalus sp. | reverse complement strand
GATGGAAGACCTCGTCAAATGGGACAATATTTCTTTCTGCCATTCAAATCCGTATAGACCGCGTAACTGGTATTATGTCTCAGAGAAAACCTATATCTCCAGTTCGTTTGCCCGCTCGAAAGCCAAGGTTCTTTTCGTTGGCCACACTCACGTGCCTGTCGCCATAACCCGTAAAAACTTCTTCTGCATCTATATCAGGTCGCCCCGGCATACCATGGTGGTACCAGCAGCTGAACTCAATCGCCAGATTTTCAACGGCGGGAGTGCGGGGCAGCCCAGAGATGGCGATCCGCGGGCCTCCTACCTTATTTATGACACAGACAAGCAGGTTATTGAATTTTACCGGGTTGACTATAATTTTGTAAGGGCAGGAGAGAAGATCCTGGCGGCTGGGTTGCCGGAGAATTACGCCAAAAGGCTGGTAAACGGCCTTTAGTGCCTTCACAAAAAGTGCGTTTTTCACTGGCCCTTACTTATGACAAACTCGTAAAAACCTCAAGTCGGAGATGGTTAAGAAAAAAAATTCGTATTTGAGGCGTGTGAATTCCGCTATTATTTCGGCGTAGACTTCGGATGAAGAGTTTTTACGACACCATCACTTATCAACACCTACCAATACTGGGCGCATAACAACGCAGCCTATTGAGGCAGCAGTTCCCCCCGGCCAAACAGTGGTAAGGTGGTTCGCAGGTCTTCCAGCAGTTCCGTGCCACTTTGGTAGCGCTTTGCAAGGTCTTTCTGTAAACACCGCATGATGATGCGCTCCAAATTGCGGTCGAGTTGCGAATTAATCTTGCGTGGTGACCTACTTTCGAGAGTTGTATCAATATCTAAGGGGTACTGGTCATTCTGCTGGAAATAAGGTGCGGCATTGGTGGCAAAGATATAGAGGATGACGCCTAAAGCCCAGACGTCGCTTGCGATACAGCTTTGGCCCTCGAACTGCTCCGGTGGCATGAAATTGACGGTACCTGCGGAGCTTTTATCCGGTGGCTGCCAGGAGAGATCCCGGGCGATACCGAAATCGAGAAGTTTCACCTGTCCGCTTGTACTTATGATGATGTTTTCCGGTTTGATATCCCGGTGCAGGATTTTATGCATATGGGCATAGGAGATGACCGAGACGAGCTGCAGGAAATAGGCTTCCTTATCGAGTGGTGAAATGCCTTGCGCCAGTAATTGCTGAAGTGTCGGACCTTCGACATATTCTTGGATTAGAATGAATTTACCGCTTTCTTTGACAATTTCCAGTAGATGAACAATGTTCGGGTGGTGGACCAGTCTTTTCAGGATGGCGGCCGAGCGTAAGACCCTGATATTCATATAAGGTGAGTGGGGTGTTTTTGCCACGGCCAGTCTATCTGTACCTATTTCTTTCACCAGCCAAACGACGCCAAAACCACCTGACCCAAGTTTTCTCACCTGCTGCCATTTGTTAGAAATTTTTTCCGTTCTGGCCCTTTTGATCAGTGATTTAGGGGAGAAATAGCTCAATCCTTCTTGGAAATAGCTGAAAAGTCGTTTTGAAAACTCTGAACTGCCTTTTGTTTCATCTTTCGTTTTTAAAGGTTTGGTGGTGCGTGGCCGGGTTGTTGCCTGGCCCATTTCCAACAGGATCAAAAAGCTTATGGAGAATCTGTTTTCATTGAGCGGCAACTCCATGAAATCGTCCGCGCCGGCGCGGAGGAGTTTCTTTGTTTCCGCCAGTTTTTCTTTGGGAACCAAGATGAGAAAGGGGACCCTGGGGCCGACAAAATCTCTGATCAGTTGGATAACCCGGTCTTGTCTGGGGTGTTGCACATCTACATGGAAGATTACCAGACAGATTTTTTTCTCTGGGAAATCTGCTACGAATTTACGTACAGTTCCTATGGTGAGTGGCACTGTTTCAATCTCAAAAGAAGAAACCAGCCGCTTGACAAGTATGGTTTCCGCAGTGGACAGACTAAATAGCAGTATTGTCTCTGATGGACTTTTCAAACTGTTTCCTTTTTCTGAGGGCTGTTTTTTCTCTTCAACCTATCAGAATCGGTGGCTGCTGGGCAATTGGTTTTTATTCAAATGCATGGAATAGTTGGCAGGGATCTGTTTAAAAAAAACAGGAGTTGTAGAGGCTTGATTAAACACCCGAAAACCAATACTATTCAATAAGAGTATTTTTGGGTTTTTTCAGGCTTCAGAGTGGTCAGAACAAGAGTTACATAAATTCCGAAAAGGGAGTGATGTGATGAGCGAGTCAGGATATTGGGCAGATAACTATCAAACCAACAAGCTGTCTGTCGAAGATGCAATTGCTAAGATCCAGTCAGGGCAGCGAATCTTTATCGGTTCGTCGTGCGGAGAGCCACAGCAGCTGGTAAAAGGATTGGCTGATGCCAGTCTTACCTTCACTGATCTTGAGATTGTTCGAATGTTCAGCGGTGAAAGCACCTCGCTTTCCCGGATTGCCGCAAAATCTAAATCCCAGAATCTCAATATTCGCTCCTTTTACCTGGGCTCTGCTAATTCAGATAGTTTTAAAGGTGATCTGCGTTTTATAACCCCTATCAATCTTTCGGATATTCACAAGCTGATCAAGTCCAAATTGCTCCCTATCCAGGTCGCCCTCATCCAGGTGTCTCCACCTGACGATTTTGGCTGGATGAGCATGGGGATTTCCGTCGATGTAACTGCATCGGCTGCAGCTGGAGCCGATCTGGTCATTGCCCAGGTGAACAAAAAGATGCCGCGGGTATTGGGCAGGAGCATGATCCATGTAAACGATATCGACTATTTTGTGGAACATGATGAAAACCTGATAGAAATCGGCACCTATCCGGATGTGAAAACCGCCGAGAAGATTGCCCGTTATGTTTCCCGCCTGGTGGATGATGGGTCGACGATGCAGATGTCGCTTGGGGGAACTTCTGAGGCCAATATCCAGGCACTGATGGAAAAAAATGACCTGGGTATTCACACCCAGTATGTGACAAATACCATAATGAAGCTTATGGCCATGGGGGTTGTGACTAATAAGAAAAAAGGTTTTAACACCGGCAAGATCATTTGCAGTAATGCCATCGGTAATCAGGATTTGTATGATCTTCTTCATTATAACTCCGGTATCGAGTTTCATCCCTCCAAGTATGTGAATGATCCCCGGAAAATTGCTAAAAACAGAAGGATGGTGGCGATGAACACTGCCCGGGAAATTGATCTGACCGGTCAGGTGACCGCCGATGCACTGCCCTTTAATAATTTCTCCGGTGTCACTGGTATTCTGGACTTTTTCCGTGGTGCGGCCATGTCGAAAAAGGGGAAGTCGATCCTGATGTTGACGTCCACCAGGGATTACGACAAGCAGAGTCGTATCGTGCCGATGCTGCAAAATAAGGCCGTGGTCGTTCCACGCAGCGAGGTTCAATATGTAGTGACCGAATATGGCTCGGTGAACCTTTTTGGTAAGAGTATCCAGGAGCGAGCTCTCTCACTAATCACCATTGCCCACCCCGATTTTAGAGATCAGTTGTTCGAAGAGGCTAAAGAACTCGGACTGCTGGGTCCAGAGCGAACCCTGAGAGAGGAAATGCATTCAATTTATCCTCTGGGGCTTGAGGAGACGAGACTTTTTGGCCGAAAAAAAGTAACCTTCAGGCCGGTGAAATTGACTGATGAGCGAATCATTCAGGAACATTATTATCGTCTGGACAGCACTGATG
>WTAT01000439.1 GCA_013139415.1 Desulforhopalus sp. | reverse complement strand
CAGCAGCACCATTCCCCTCAGGATCCTGATAACCGGAGCAAGCGGAGTGATCGGTCGGGATCTGCTGCCTCTTTTAACCACTGGAGGACATCAGGTTTTTACTCTGGTGCGTCGGCGTCCCGATCCTGAAAAAAATGAAATCTACTGGGACCCGGCAAAGGGAGTACTCAATGAAAGTGATCTTCCGGAACTCGACGGGGTTATCCACCTGGCCGGGGAGTATATTGGTCTTTCCAGGTGGAAGGAGGAAAAAAAATGCCGGGTGATCGACAGCCGGATAAAAGGAACCAGACTTCTTGCCGAAACTCTTGCCGGCCGGGAAAGGTTACCAAAGGTGTTGCTCTGTGCCTCGGCGGTTGGCTATTATGGCGACGGTCAGGACATGGTGATCGATGAAACAAATCCACCGGGAGACGATTTTATTTCAGAGGTCTGCAGGGTTTGGGAAAAGGGCACAAAACCAGCCAGGGACGCTGGAATCCGAACCGTTTTCATGCGTCTCGGGATTGGGCTCACCCCGCAAGGAGGTGCACTGAAACATATTCTCCACACCTCTCCCTTTGGTTTTATTCGTCGTTTTGGCCCAGGCGGGCAATATATCAGTTGGATCAGCAGGGATGATATGGTCTCCGCAATGCTCCATGCCCTCAATTGCCCCACGCTTGAAGGTCCCGTAAATATCACAGCACCGCAACCGGTGACAAATGCGGAATTCCTGCAGACGCTGGCACGTATCTCCGGACGCCCTCTGCTCTTCCCCCTGCCCGCCTGGTTTTTAAAGATGATATATGGACAGATGGCCTCGGAAATATTACTGTCGGGATGTCGTGCTTCATCACAAAAGCTGCAGGATTCCGGCTTCATATTCCGACATCCTACCCTTGAGATAGCCCTAAGGAGTCTGCTGGGGAAAAGTAGGCTAGATCAACAATAGGAACAATAAAGATACGGTGCAAAAGAATTGAACCAACAATTTAAAATAATCTTATGGATAATCATGACCACGGCCTTGACCTGTGGTTTCCTCCATCATCTTATTGCACCGGAGGTAATGAATTTTGAGCGGCTGCACATTTTTCTCTTTAATCTATGCAGCGGCGGCACCCTGCTCATCTATTTCACCGAAGACACCCGACGGCTAAGCAGAAAAGCACTTGCCTTCTTGCTACTCTCCATTGCCTTTGCACTTTGCGCCTTTATGGGCTGGTATGGACCGACTCTGATAATCCCTCTGTTTCTATCGATAATTATTGAACATGTTCGGGTGGATCATTTTGGGAGCTGCATCCCTAAAGCACTCTTTTCAGGCAAAGAAAGCACATCCAGGAAATTTCACCAGGCAGCGCTCCTTTGTCTTTCGCTAGGACTATTCATCTCCAGTCTCGCCATTCTTAACAGCGAATTCGGCCACTGGATCACGCTGGAAAAGCTGAAACTGGACACCTTTTTCCTCGGTTTTTCCTTCCCCATCTCCCTGATCAGTATGTCGGTGATCTTTGCCCTCATGAAAAATCATACTGATGCACCGACCCATTTCCTCAAGGAGCTGTCGTTCTGGGTTATCAATCTGGGGGTGATTATCTTCTTTTTGTTTATCCTGGCGAACTGGTTTCTTCCCCAAGTGGCCATCGCCTCAATTCTCTTCTTGACTGTTTCTCTCGTACTCTATCTCTATTGGCACCAGGGAATCCGCCTGCAACAAAAAGCCTTTCTCACCTCCGGCATTCTTTTTTTGGTTGTGACTTCCATCACCGGAATACTTTATATTCTCCTGGCCTTCTCCGATTCGTACAATCCCGCTGAGACATTACCTCTCCTCAGAATGCACGCCTTTACTGCCCTATACGGCTGGAACCTCAGTGGCATGGCGGTAATCAGCAGGCATGGCGACTTTCCCATCAGGCTCCATTCACAACAGGTGATACTGCTCCACTGGCTGACTGTACTCATTCTCTGCCCGCTGGGATATTTTTTCCCTCTTGCCGCAATTTTGGCAGTATTGAGTTATGGCTGGCTGCTTTTCATCCTGCTTTTCAATCACGGGCAGGTTGACGAAGGGGTCGTTGCTGTTGAAGATAAGGTGCTGGCGATGGAATAAAATAGGGGAAAACTGTAGAGTTGTTTTTTCGCACATCAAAGGCTTACAGGCGTGTGCTTACCACGGGATTTACGGTTGATGCGGAGCGTATCAATCATTCAAACATTTTTTAAAGGAGAGAATATTGATGAAATTTTCTAAAACCGCAATCGTCTTGGCTTTTTTTTCAGTTGTCTTTTTTACTTTTTCAACAACATCATTTGCTGATGATGTTACTGAGTATATCAATGAAGCCTTGCAATACTACAAAGACGGCGAGTATTCAGATGCCGTAGACAGCCTGAATTTTGCTGAACAGTTGATTCAGGAGAAAAAAGGTTCCGGCCTTGAAGCGTTTCTTCCAAAACCTCTCGAGGGGTGGACTGCTGAAGTTGCGACATCCCAGGCCGCTAGTTCCGCCATGTTTGGCGGCGGCATCACAGCTGAACGGAGATACAACAACGGAGACAAATCCATCCAGGTTAATATCGTCGCAGATTCGCCAATGCTCCAGGGGATAATAATGATGATGTCTAACCCCATGTTCGCCACAGCAGACGGTGGCAAAATGGAACGTATCAATAAGCAGAAAGCCCTTGTCAAATTTGATCCCAAAACAAAAAGCGGAGAGGTTCAGATCATAGTTGCAAACCGATTTATGGTGTCAATAAATGGCCAGGAAGCATCCAAAAAAGATCTGAAAGATTATGCCAAGACAATCGATTACAAAAAAATGGCGGAATTACCATAATCATCACATCGAAGAACAGGCTCACTATTTGACAATTTGTTGATACTTTATAGCATCTTAGTACTTTCGAGCCCCTACATCCACCTTTTGAGGGTCAAAAAGGGGCTTGTAAGAGCACATAACTGCCAAACGAAGTACTTATCTGGTACATAACACTATGCTTAGCGCCAGCGAAGCACAGTCCGAAGTAAGGCGCGAGATTGGCTGTTTTGAAGTTCTAACTCGTACCTGTCCTGAATCTGAGCATTTGGTCTGAGATTGAGGTATAAGAGATTTTTCTTCATAGGCGCCCCGCAGGAGATAAGCACCATTAATAACAGGGCATAAACTCCTACTTCGAGTGCCATTGGGATGCATATGATTGATATTCAGAGCAAAATATCTCTTATAACGATGAAATCGGGCAAAAGGGGAGCGGCTCCTTGATGCGTTCGGAAAAATCTGAAATTTAAATATATTGCCAGCATCCAATTGCAAAACAAAGGCTTTCCCATCAAGTTTCTCCACTTCAGCAGTCACTTGAGTCGCGGCTTCTTCTCGGCTCCAATAAACGAAGATGCAATCCACTCCTTTACTTGCCAGGTTGAGAACTGTGCTTTAACCCAAACCGCGGCTTGTGCCAGACATTAGTGCCTTACTCCCGGAAGCCTGTCATTCAGTTCAATACCCCCTTGTGGAGTGTTAGTACCTTACTCCTGAAAGCCTATCTCTCCGTAATGAATCCTCTTGATGGACAGGAGTTGTGTTCCTGTGTTACATTTAAGTGAAAAGTCGATATAAATAACAGGAGAGCTTGCTATGGTCACAAAACTGGATGTTGTCATTATAGGATCCGGCCCCGGGGGACTCGCTGCCGGTCTGCTGGCGAAAAAGCAACACCGTTCCTATGTGATCCTTGAAAAGGGAAGTTCCATCATGCAGGGAATCATCGACACCTACCCCAAAGGGAAAAAGGTGTATCCGACAATACCCAAAGGGTATACGGACCCCTTTCCCGTTCAGGAAATAAAGCCACCGGATGAACGAGTGACAGTGGAGGACTACCTTGAACAGACCCAGAGAATCGTCCTGGAAAATGAGCTGTGCATCGAATATAACGAAGAGTTCCTGGGGATAGAGGGAGTCTACCCGGAATACCTGGTGAAAGGGAGCCATGGGACCTACCTCACTACAAGTGTTATTCTAGGTTTCGGCAGTAATATTCCCAATGACCTGGGAATCTATGGAGAGGCCAAAACCGTAGCTCGAAATATTGAAAACGGGGAGGATTACATTGGGGTGAATGTCCTGGTAATTGGTGGCGGAAATGCTGCAGCCGATGTCGTTTCTTCACTTTCTAAAATCAAACGAGAGGCCAGTGATTCCACCTATGTATACTGGGCGCATATCACGGAAAAATTTGAAATAAATAAGGATACCGCCCGGGATCTTGGAGAGGAGATGCTCTTGGGGGGCCATATCAAAATTCTGCAACGAGCTGTTCCGAAGATTGGCGAAGTTGACGCTGATGGTATCGACAGGCTCTATATTCACCAGACGTCCTCGGCCAATATGGGGGATGATTTATACCTGTACCAGGGGATGAGTTTTCCTATGAAAAATGTCATTGCCTGTATTGGCACCCATGGCCCATCTGCCATTTTCGATGGCCTGGACCTGCAGCAGATTACCTGTACGGGCGCTATCTGTAAGATAGCCAAGGAGGGTGAAAAACTCCTGATGCTGACTGGCGATCTTGAGACCAATAAAAAAGGGATTTTCGCCATAGGCGGGGCCATCAGTCCTTCCTACATGGAAATAGGAGCCGATGGCATGATCAAGGAGAAGAAACATTCAAATCTCATTTATACAGCTATTGTGGACGCAAAAATTGTAATGCAAAAGCTTCTCCATGAATAAAGTTGATTTGTACCTAAGCCCGATAAACGGGAAGTAAGTCGGATTTTTTTTCAGTACCCCTTTGAGAGAAGGGGAGAAAGCGAAAATATGAGTAAGTAATAGAACCTATCTAAATTTCACACCGAAAAGGAAACTTCTTATGCATTTTGTACAAAGTGTGAAAATTATTTTAGCGGAGATGGAGCAATTTGTCCAAACTGCAAGGACAGTGACTCAAAAACTGAAAATGATCCATGCAAAGTGTACCATGATCCGAATGCATCATGCGATTGAGCTAGCAGTGGATTAGATTGGGGTGATATTTGCCCGGCTTGAAGTCCACATTAAACTCCGTGAGAGTTTTTAAGAGATGATTGCACAATGGCTTTATTGTATGGATGAAGAAATGGGTCACAAAGGGGTCAGGCCTGCCTTGACTTATTTGAGTGAAAAAGAATCAAGGAAAGACCTGACTTTTTGATACGCTACCGAGACGAATGATAAAGCATTCCTATAATCCCTATCAATTGTTAGCACAAGGCACACAGGGCCAGCACTCTTCTCTATCGCATTTTGTACAACAAATATAAGAACAAACGCAGAAATTATTAGGTCCTACACAACCAGTACATCTCTCACACCTAACATCACAACCGTCCCACCCACCTGCTATCCACCATCCACCAATATCTTCTAAAAAGAGTGCCATAAATAGTCCACCAATATCAGATGATCTCATTACGGCTTTTTGGTTCTCGACAGGGATGAACCTAGGAACAAGGAGTGCTACTGCTGATTCGTCATTAATGGCTTTCTGCACCTTAATGGGGAATTTTTCAACATCAATTCTATTTTCACTAATCCAGTTATGTATTTGTTTTTCTGTAACCAATTTGCTTTCTTTAGGATCATAGGTCACACCTAATAACTTGACAACTGTTTTTTGTGCTTCCCTGTCCATCAACATTTTTGTCACATGCTGTGTAGACCGCAAATTACTATCCTCCGATATGCATGCGCACCCTTGAATAAGGGTTAACGAGACAACAACAATATACAACAATAATCGTTCCATTTTTTTCATTTCATCCTCCTTTTTGGCTCTTTTTAGCCAAAAGCCAACATGCTGTTATTGATGCAAGATTCGAGTAGCAAAACTTTTGCCAGCTCTTCATCTCTGTAGCTATAACTTCAGCACAATTACATTGACGGTAGGTAATGAAAAATTTCTTCCGATACAAGCGATGGAAGAAAAAAAAAGCCGAACCACCTTTTCATAAGGCAGCTCGGCTATCTGTTGAGACCCGTTGCTTTCCGTACCTGCCTTACGGCAGGGTCGGCTTTGTCTTGTATCAATTGAATTGCATTGTATCTCTATATTATATGGCAAGAATTAAGGGAAAATCAATAGAACAACGTGGTATACGTTTTTGTGCAAGATAATCCAACATGGTCGTGAAGTGTTTTTTCCTACTTGTGTCGCCCCATTTATGCAGTTTTTCCTAAATAGTTCCCATCCTGCAATGAAATAGACTTTGATCGGCATCAAGTTGACTAAAACCGGTCGAGGTCCCAAAATAGCCGTGCGATAAGTATATTCACTGAACATGTCATGCGGAACTATATTAGCAATATATTCCATAGACCGGAATAATATTAGGAGCGAGGTGAACATATCTTATTTAAGGATGAACAACTTGTCAATAAACCTTTTATTTGCTAATAACTGCTACTTCACCAACACAATTAGGAGCAATATCACACAAAAACCATCGAAACTATGTTCATGTACCTGATATTTAGTTGATATTTTTTGGGTGTGACGCAGAAATCAGGTAAAAGGCCAGTTTTTGAACGGGTATCAACCAGGAAAATGGGAATTCAATGTATAGAGAAGAAATCAAAGTGATAGACTGTACCGTCCGAGATGGCGGCCTCATGAACAAGTGGCAATTTAGTGATACATTCGTACGTAACGTTTACAATGCTCTTGCTGATGCAGCCGTCGATTATATGGAAATTGGCTATCTTAGTTCAGCAAGTGCCTTTGATGCTAAAGAATTTGGTGCATGGAAATTTTGTCATGAGAAAGACCTGAAAAAAATAATAGGCGGTGGAGAAAAAAGAATTAAGCTGTCTGCCATGGCTGATATTGGCCGAATCGAAATGGATGACATCCCAATTGCTTCGGACAGTTCTCTTGATATGATCAGAATCGCCTGCTATGTCCATCAGGTCGATACAGCTATTGCCCTTGCTCATCATTGCAAAGACAAGGGGTACGAAACAACAATTAATCTCATGGCGGTATCAACCGTTGGTCTCCGGGAACTCAATGAATGTTTGGAAGATTTAAATAAAAGCAAGGTGCCAATCGTTTATCTAGTCGATTCGTTTGGCGCGTTCTATTCTGAAGATATTGACACTTTGGCGCAAAAATATATTGAAAGGCTACCAGGTAAGGTTATTGGTGCTCACTTTCACAACAACCAGCAACTGGCATTTGCCAACACCATTTCGGCAATCATTAATGGAGTCAACTTATTGGACGCTACCCTTTACGGAATAGGAAGAGGTGCCGGCAATTGTCCGCTTGAGTTGTTGCTCTCTTTTTTAAAAAACCCCAAATTCAACGTTCGTCCACTTGTTAAGTGCATTGAAGCTGACATCTTTCCCTGGTCCAAAAAGATTGATTGGGGTTATTCCATTCCATACATGGTCACTGGAACAATGAACCAACACCCCAGAACAGCTATGGCGGTGATGGAATCTGAAAATAAAGAAGATATCTTGGATTATTATGATTCAATCTGTAATGGTGTCTCCACTATATAGAGCGAACCCAGCAAACGGAAAACAACCAGGGTGGTGTCGAAATAATTAAGATATCTCTTGAGATAGACAACCAACTGTTTTCAGATGAAATTAAAGACCTGTAAAAGCTGATGTATTAACACGGAAGAGATATTAAGCGAGCGTGTAGGCGTTCCCATAAAAATCCGACTCATACAGAAGCGACCGTAAAGAAGACAGGGGAATGCCAATCTCGCTGCCATCTTTTCTGCGAAAGATATTTTGATATCTCTGGGCTCTAGGAGAGCTGTCCGAGAATAGACATTTCTTCTCAAATCGAGGCATTTCGAAAAAATAAGCACAGTCATATGTTTGATATTACGAGCATTATTTTTTCGGAATAACGAGGAGTTGAGGATAAAGGGCATTCTCGGACAGCCTCCTTATAGTTCAATTGCTTGGATATTGATTGCCACATGGAAAGTACTATTTATCTGTTAATTCGCAGGTTGCAGATGCCTACTGTATATACGCAGTCATGAGTATCATGGCATTTATAATGTATGCGAAAGATAAAAGTGCTGCTGAACGGGGTACATGGAGAACCCCAGAAAGCACACTGCAAATACTTGCTTTAGTAGGTGGTTGGCCAGGGGCCGCTATTGCCAAAGCTTCTTAAGACATAAATCCAAGAAACAGTTATTCAGAGTGACTTACTGGATAACAGTAATTGTTAACTGTGGAGCCCTGGGCTGGTTGGTTACACCAGACGGGAGTATGCAAAACCGGGGGAGGCTAAGCGGCCACTTTGAGTTTTCAGCGTCGGGTAGGCGGTCTCCTGAGGCGTAGGCATGAAAAAATCCCTACCTCACGGCGATTTCACTGGTAAATCATCGATCAGGTCTGTTTCGGGGTTTTGATTTTAAGATAGATTTTATGAGGATACAATCATTTTCACGTAATAGGGACCGATATAAGGCCAATCAGAAAAGAGTGCAGTCCGGTAAACAGGTAAAATGG